>DATGMV010000056.1:0-5290 GCA_035307185.1 Fermentimonas sp.
CACCTGCATAAGTCTTGGTAATAGGTATGGAGAAACTGTTGGTATTATTCCTAATCTGAAAACACCTTTAACCACACCTTTCTCCTCCAAGATAATTTCTTTAATCTGACTTATTTGGGCTATTGCAACACGCGCCTGATCGATAATTCGTTTTCCTATTTCAGTAGGTTGAACAGGTAATTGTGAACGATCAAAGATTTTAACTCCCAACTCATCTTCAAGCTTCTGAATCATCATACTTAAAGTTGGTTGAGTAACAAATGATGCTTCTGCAGCTTTAGAAAAATGGCGGTGTGTATCTACTGCTATTATATACTCGAGTTGTTGAATATTCATATTAATATTTGTAATTTGAAAAGTATTTCATAAACTGCACCCTTTCATATATGTAAGGACTTTTTATATTTGCATAATTCAGCTTACCTTTAAATTCTTCTATCCTTTCGTAGTTGTTCTGATCCATCCACTCCTCTATGCAAGTGAGCATATTTGTGACCACTTCCACTCCCTGTTCATAAAGCACGCTGCATAACTGAATACCTCCTGCTCCTGCAAGAATTCCTTTAATTGCATCTTCCCATGAGTGTACTCCATACGAGCATGCAATGTCAAAATCGGGAACACGCCCCGATACAATTGCTGTCCACCTCAAAGTATCTCCAAATTCTGCAGGGTTACTAAACACAGAACCCGATTTTATCTCCAAACTATTTATATCAATATCGAGTTGATAAAAACGATTAAATAAAACAGCACCATCTGCGCCAAGAGATTTAAGTTTTGATATTAGTCCCGGTAAATTACTTATATTCTTAGACATTTTAATTACTACCGGAATTTGTATTACTTTCTTTAATTCTCTTACTATTTTCACATATGTATCTTCGAGGTAGGTATCACCAAATTCTCCTGCATTTAACACAAACAGGTTTAGTTCCAATGCATCTGCACCTGCCTCTTGTATGTTTTTTGCAAAGTCTATCCATTTAGCAGCTTTAAAACAATTTATACTTGCGATAATTGGAGCGTTACACTTTGATTTAGCATCGCGGATAAGATCTAAATACTTACCCAAATGATTCATTTCAATGTATGTATTTATATAATCTGCTGCTTCGGGATAATCTGCTATTTGAGTTAGTTTTTCTGAATGATTATCAATTTGCTCTTCAAAAAGTGATTTCAATACAATTGCACCAACACCTGCATTATCTAACTCTACGATTTTTCCAATAGAGTTTGTTAACCCACTACTTGCTGCAATAAGGGGGTTCTTTAGTTTTAAGCCTGCAAAAGTTGTTTCTAAATTAATCATGTGCCAACAATGTTTTTCAAATTAATTATTTAACAAATGTATAAATTATTATTGATAATATCGATATGCCATTGAAATTTTACCTCTCCCCGAAAATCAAAGTGCCAATCCTAATCATATTACTACCTTCTTCAACTGCAATCTGATAATCACCGGTCATACCCATAGATAGAACATTAAATTCGGGATCCATGGCAAAATATTCTGCTTTAACACTATCAAAAAGTGATTTCAACTTCTTAAATTCACTGCGAACTTTTGCTTCATCTTCAGTGAATGTTGCCATGCCCATTATACCGGTAAATTTCACATGGGTGCATTCTCTCCATATTCCTCTATTGAGGAACTCCAAGCACTCGTCTGGAGTAAAGCCGGATTTTGTATCCTCCTCGGCTACATGAAGTTGAAGAAGACATGAAATAGTTCGATTGTTTGCCGCAGCTTGTTTCTCAATCTCGCGCATTAATCGCTCACTATCTACACTATGTATTAGGTTGATAAATGGAGCAATTTGTTTTACCTTATTACGTTGCAGGTTTCCAATAAAATGCCATTCGATATCTTTAGGCAGCTCGCTTTGCTTTTGAACAAGCTCCTGTACACGACTCTCACCAAAAACACGTTGCCCTGCATCGAATGCCTCTAATATTTCTGTATTAGAGTGGAATTTTGATACTGCAACTATCTTTACACCTTCTGAAACTGTATCTCTTAGTTTTTCTATATTACCTTTTATACTCATTCTTGATTTTTACTTGCTTTGTCACCTGAATATGGGAAAACATCCATTATGGCTGTTTCTGTAACTGATGCAATACTATAATCTATCATAGTTTTTTTCATTTCTGCCTCAATTATTTCCACAGCTTCCTTAAGAAGTGTTGCCTGAACCAGCATATTTACAGCTGTTTTCTTTTCAGCTCCACTTTTCTCGTCAAGTGTTATAAAATAGAGTTTTGCTTTGAAGTATCTATCGCCGGCATCATTAAAAAAAGTATCGGAATATTTTACGCGCTTTATATCAGAAATTGTAAACTCTCCGGAAATATATGGCTTTATCTCTTCAATTATCCTTGCTTCAGCTTCTGTAAACGATAAAGCATCCACAAGATAAGGTTCTGTTACTGTTTTCTGTATGCCCGTTTCAAGCATTTTATCATATCTCAATTTACACTCAAACCAGTTGTACATATATAATCTTTGTTTTTATTAATTGCGAAAGGCAAAGGTAATGATTAAAATTAATACTTTTGCAAGCAATAAGTTTAACAAAATGATTGGAACTGTTGTAAATACTGCTGCCGTTTTAATTGGCGGACTCCTTGGATTGGTTCTTAAGAAAAGGATGCCCGACAGGGTCACTACTATCTATTTTCAGGCAATTGGTCTGTTTACACTGGCAATTGGCGCCTCTATGGCTGTGAACATGGAGAAGATTCTTATAATTGTGAGCAGCACTGCGTTAGGCTCGCTCCTTGGTGAATGGCTTGATTTGGAAACCGGGGTTGAAAAGATTAGCAACTACCTTAAAGATCGATTCAAAATAGGCAGTGAAAAATTTTCTGAAGGGTTGGTTACTTCGTTTCTTCTGTTTTGTGTTGGTTCAATGACAATTTTAGGCACTATTCAGGAGGGGACAGGAGGTTCGCCCGATTTACTTTTTACAAAATCTACAATGGACTTTTTCTCCGCAATTCTTCTCGCCTCTGCAATGGGTGTTGGTGTTGTTTTTTCTTCTGTTCCGCTTTTTGTTTTTCAGGCATCTTTAACCTTACTTGCAAAATATGCCGCTCACTTTTTTTCAGATGATATAATTTTGGGATTAACTAATGTGGGTGGAATACTGCTGATTGGATTAGGTATAAACATTCTTGGAATTAAGAAGCTACGCATAATGAATATGCTACCGGCTCTTGTAATTGTTGTCTTATTTATCTGGCTATTCAATTAATTCCTTTTAGACAAAATGCAGGGAACAGAAAAAAAATTAGGTTTATGGTTATTAGTTTTCATTGCTTTGGGCTCTATGATTGGCTCAGGCATCTTCAATTCGCCAAAAGACCTAATTAGTGTGGCCAACCCACAAGGCACATTAATAGCATGGGTAATTGGTGGGTTGGGTGCAATTATGCTTGCCCTTGTTTTTGTTTATCTTGCATCACGTAAACCTGAATTAAAAAGTGGAATATTTGCATATGCCCGCGACGGGTTTGGTGATTTTATGGGTTTTAATTCTGCTTGGGGATATTGGTCGGTAGGATGGTTAGGCAACGTGAGTTATCTTGCACTTTTTTTCAAAACTCTAAACGATTTGCTTGGTGTTCATGCATTAACTCCAATTCATGCATTCTTAGTTGGCTCAATATTCCTTTGGTTATTCTACTTTATATTAATATCAGGTATTAGAGAGGGGGCAATTCTAAACTTCGTAGTAACTGCAGCCAAGCTTATCCCAATTGTTCTTCTAATATTCTTAGGGCTTGCATTAGTTAGAAGTGACCTGTTTCATGTAGTTGACTGGCAAAATAAGCTTGCTTCAACAGGAGAATCTTCTACTCCCATCCTTCAGGTAAAAGGAGCAATGGCAATAATTCTTTGGTGCTTTGTAGGGATGGAAGCAGCCTCGGTATTATCTGGAAGAGCTAAGAGTCAAAGGACTGTTATGTTTTCAATTATCATTTCACTACTGATTGTGCTTACAGTTTATATGTTAATTACTTTTATTGCTATGTCATCTGTACCTGCAATTGAATTAGCAGCCGCTGAGACTCCACTGGCACTTGTTCTGGAACAAACTGCAGTGGGTGCAGCCGGTGGAATTATTGTAAAACTTGGAATAATGGTTTCAGTATTAGGAGCAAGTCTATCTTGGATAATGTTGTCAATTGAAACTCTTTATGCTGCGGCATTAGATGGTGTGCTCCCTCGTGCTTTCAAAAAAGTAAATAAAAAAGGTACACCCGTAAATGCTTTACTGCTTACACAAATATTTACTCAAATTTTTCTCTTTTCAATTTTATCTCCACAGCTAAACGAGACCTATCTTGCAGCTATAACAATTGGCACTACCCTTGTTCTTATACCTTATCTTCTTTCTTCGTTATATGCAATTAAAATTGCGTTTTTAAACAGGAAAAATGAATCGTCTTACCATCTTGTCATAGCCCTGCTTGGTACATTATATTCATTATATGTAATCTTTGCGGTTGGTATAAAATATCTGTTTTTATCTGTACTATTTTACGCTATAGGTTCATTACTTTTTATAAAGGCTAAAAGAGAGCAAAAGAAACAGCCCAAACGCTGGGAGTGGGCTGTTATTATTATTCTACTTGCCGGATCAATAATCATCATAACTATGATGTTAACCGGAAGAATTTTAATATAAGAATATATATATTTGAGTAATTATCTATCAAAAGTGTATTTAATGGTAGCTCCTAAACGTATAGGGTAAGCATTCTGAACAAATTTGTTTGACTCCCCTGTTACCATATCAGACGCTTCAAAAAGGAATGAGTGATATTTTGTATTGAAAATATTTTTACCCCATAGTTCTAATGCAAAAGCCCCCTTCTCGGCAGACACTGATCCGTTTACTGCTCCGTAGTATGGTTGATAAAGATCATCTCCATTAACATCCTCGTTTGATTCTGTCCAATAGATCTTCCCAGCACCTGTGTACTGCACATTTGCTACAATTCTGTCTATAAACGAACCATTTACTAAGTTATATACATAACCTACTCCAAGATTTAATGTATGTTGTGGCGCAAAGGGGATATAATTTCCTTTATAGTTAGTCATAATTGGATTACCTCCTTCATCTTTTTTCCCACTATCAAATTCATAGTTTGAGAAGCGAGCATCGGTAAACCCATAATCACCAAATAGGGATAAATTTTTAACCGGACTATACTTAAGACTCAATTCAAACCCTTTACTTTCAGATTTACCGGCATTTTCTACAGTTCT
>DATGMV010000057.1:0-19519 GCA_035307185.1 Fermentimonas sp.
AAGGTTAGCACAATCCTGACGATCAAAGGATATTATATTCTCTAACCTTTTTTCTTTCACCTTTTCTTTTCCCACAGCCATCATACCCTCTGAAACATCTATTGCATCAATTTTAATTGGCTTGAGTATTTTATGAGACAGAATTGCAAAATCACCTGTTCCGGTTGCAACATCTAAAATATGATTATGAGGATATTTTTTTAAGACACTCAGTGCTTCTCGTCTCCAGTATCCATCAATACCGAGCGATAATACCCCATTAAGCTGATCATAAAATGTAGCAATATTATCAAACATCTCGGTAACCTGCTCTTTCTTTGGTCGCTCCGAGTCGTAGGGATTTACAGATTCTACTTTGTAATTCATTTCTCTAAATATTTTGTAACATTTTCTTTAATGCGAGCCTCAAGATTACCGGCTTCAGCTTTTTGAAACTTTTCGCCTACAATCTTTTCATATAGTTCTATATATCTCTCAGATACACTATAGCAATACTCATCTGTCATCTCAGGTACATTTTGTCCGGGTTGTCCTTGAAATCCATTTTCCATTAACCATTTTCTAACAAACTCTTTAGAAAGCTGTCTTTGTTCTTCACCTTTTTCAAAGCGTTCCAGATAACCATCACTGTAAAAATATCTTGAAGAGTCGGGAGTATGAATCTCATCGATAAGGTATATCTTGCCATCTTTTTTACCAAACTCATATTTTGTATCTACAAGTATTAACCCTTTACTCTTGGCCATTTCTGAACCCCTTTTAAAGAGTTCATATGTGTATCTTTCCAACTGTTCATAATCTTCGCGACTAACTAGTCCCTGTGCAATTATCTCATCTTTAGAGATATTTTCATCATGTCCCTCGTCAGCTTTTGTTGTTGGAGTAATTATTGGTGTTTCAAATTTCTGATTCTCACGAAGTCCCTCAGGAAGAGCAATACCACATATAGAACGGGCACCTTTTTTATAATCACGCCATGCACTTCCGGTAATATAACCTCTTATGACCATCTCAACCTTAAAAGGCTCACATTTTACACCTACAGTAACCATAGGATCGGGAGTGTCTTGTTTCCAATTAGGTACAATATCAGAGGTAGCATCAAGAAACTTTGAAGCAATCTGATTCAAAACTTGTCCTTTGTATGGAATCCCTTTAGGTAGCACTTCATCAAATGCAGAAATACGATCAGTTGCTATCATAACAAGAGTGTCTTCTCCAATGCTGTAAACATCTCTTACTTTACCATTATATACTTTGGTTTGCCCCGGAAAATTATAATTTGTTTTAGTTAGTGAATCCATATGTAATATTATTATTAACTATTTAGTTACTATTATCATCAATTTCGTTTTTGTCTAAACTATCGTACTTTTTCTTTAGATAGAATTTATTTTCTTGTGCTTCAGTTTCTTTTTCGTAAGCCTCAACAATTCTTTGAACAAGCTTGTGCCGTACAATATCCTTTTTGTTAAATTCAACAGTTCCAATACCTTTAATGTTTCTTAGAAGATTCATTGAGTGAATCAGTCCCGATTGTTGTGAATGTGGCAAATCAACCTGAGTAATATCTCCGGTAATAATCATTTTACCATTCATTCCCAGTCTTGTTAGAAACATTTTAATCTGAGGTTTCGTAGTGTTTTGTGCTTCATCAAGAATTATAACAGCATCATTAAGCGTTCGACCCCTCATAAATGCGAGTGGTGCAATTTGAATAATTTTATTTTCTAAATACTCCTTCAGTTTAAGAGGGGGAATCATATCCTCTAAGGCATCATATAGGGGTTGCAGATATGGGTCGATCTTCTCTTTCATGTCTCCAGGCAAAAAACCAAGCTTCTCTCCTGCTTCCACAGCGGGTCTGCTAAGTATTATTTTTCGCACCTGTTTTGTTTTAAGAGCTCTAACAGCCAATGCTATTGCTGTATATGTTTTTCCCGAACCTGCAGGACCAATTGCAAACAACATATCATTACTGTTAAACTCCTCTACAAGTTTCTTTTGGTTTGCAGTGCGAGCCATTATAGGTTTGCCGTTCAATCCATGAATGATAAGGTTATCTACATTTACAACAGAGGGCGATTTCCCTTTAACTATATCAATTATATCTTCCTCCTTCAAGAGGTTCATTTCAACACTAAACTTCTCCAGCTCATGAATTTTTTCTTCAAACTCAATTAGCTCCTCTTCATCTCCAACAACTTTAATTACATTACCACGTGCAACCATTCGTAATTTAGGATATAAGGTTCTCAGTAATTGCATATTACTGTTATTTACACCAAAAAAAACAATTGGGTCAATATTCTCCAAAATGATTATACGTTCAATCATATGCTGTTATTCAAAACTGAAGTTTAAACTGATGAGGTCTATGCTCTTGTCCCTCAATGTAATTAATAAATGCATTATTAACAAGTCTATTCCCTCCCGGAGTAGGATAATTGCCCGAAAAATACCAGTCGCCTTTATGGTTAGGACAAGCCTTATGCAACTCCTCAATTCTTTGGAAAACAATTTGCACCTTTGCTTTTATATCTTTTGAAGTTAGCATTTCTGCAATTTTATCTGAAATTTCTTTATCTGTAAACGGAGCATAAATGTCCTTTACATAATTAACAATTTCTTCCTTCTTTTTATCCTTTTGGGCAACTGATTTCTCGTATGTTTCATCAATAATGTGCTGCATTCCACGTTCTTTAAGCAACTCTATTGCAGCTTTAAATGCAATAAACTCGCTCATACGCGACATGTCTATACCGTAGCAGTCAGGGTAGCGAATCTGAGGTGAGGACGATACTATTATAATTTTCTTAGGCTCCAGCCTGTCGAGTATCTTTATGATACTCTGTTTTAACGTAGTTCCTCTAACAATACTATCATCAATAATTACTAAATTATCTACACCTCTTTTCAGGGAACCATACGTTACGTCATACACGTGAGCTGCCAAATCATTTCTTGATGTTCCCTGAGCTATGAATGTTCTCAGCTTTATATCCTTTATAGCAACTTTTTCAGCTCTAACACGTTTCGAAAGAATAGTGTCAATTTCTTCTTTGCTTAGCGAGTTTCCTTTTTCGAGAATGGTCTTAGCTTTTTTGTGATTAAAATGATCTTCCAGCCCCTGCTGCATACCATAATAAGCTACTTCCGCTGTATTTGGGATGAAAGAAAAAACTGTATTATCGAAATCATCTTCAATTGCTTCAATTATTCCCGGTACAAGCAACTCTCCTAATTTTTTTCTCTCACGATATATATCGTAGTCTGAACCTCTTGAGAAATATATCCTTTCAAACGAGCATGGTGTTATTTTTTCTTTCTTTTCAAGAATCTGACTTAAGCTAATCTTGCCATTACGCTTCACAACTAATGCCTGACCAGGCTCAAGTTCATGAACATCATCTTTCTTAAGATTAAAAGCTGTTTGAATTACGGGTCGCTCAGAAGCAACTACTACCACTTCATCGTCGTGATAGTAAAATGCAGTTCTTATTCCCCATGGATCTCTAAAAGCAAAAGCATCACCACAACCAACAAGTCCACACAATGCATAACCACCATCCCATCCTTCAGAAGCCCTGTTAAGTAAAAATGGGATGTCAAGTTTATCTTCAATTAAATGGCTGATTTCTTGCCCATTCTTTCCATTTTTTTCAATCTTATCATACTGATACTGAACCTCTCTGTCGAGATAATGACCAATAGACTCTAACATAACAAACGTGTCGGCATAGTCTCGCGGATGTTGACCCTCTTTTAGGAGTTGTCCAAACATCTCATCAACATTAGTCATATTAAAATTTCCAGCCAGTGCAAGGCTTCTCGACGCCCAGTTATTACGTCTTAAAAGTGGGTGTACATAAGTAATACCACTCTTCCCTGTGGTACTATACCTCAAATGACCAATAAACAGTTCCGCAGCATAAGGAACCGATCGTTTGACAAAATTGATATTCTTCAACTGTTCAGGAGTATATTTTGAAAAAGATTCGTGAACATTAGAAAATATTTCTGATATTGCACTTGCGCCAGCTGCTCTTTCTCTAAATATAAACTCATTTCCCGGTGATGCTTCGAGTTTCACAGCACCCAGTCCGGCACCCTCTTGTCCACGATTATGTTGTTTTTCCATTAGCAGATAAAGCTTATCAAGTCCATACTGCCATGTTCCATATTTATTGTAGTAGTATTCGAGTGGTTTTAATAGTCTGATTACCGCTATTCCGCACTCATGTTTGATGATGTCTGTCATTCTTTCTATGTTCGTCGTTCTTTCCTGAAACAATAGACAAATTTAATCTTATTTGAGGACATACAATCAAAAATTTAATGATATTATTTTAAAAAATATGTCAACTCTCTGTTTAATAACTATTCGCAAGCCCGTAGATGATTAAAACTTTATCTTATCTTTGTCTAAATAACCATTGTATAATCTATGTAAAAAAGAATGAACTGGACCCATCTATTGTCAATTAAAAGATTTGGAATGGAGCATTATGAAAATGCCAAGAAAGATGAGCGAACAGAATATCAACGCGATTATGACAGACTGATTTTCTCTTCCCCATTTCGCAGACTACAGAACAAAACTCAGGTTTTCCCGTTACCCGGTAGTGTATTTGTGCATAACCGACTCACACATAGCCTTGAAGTGTCAAGTGTAGGTAGGTCTATAGGTGAAAATGTTGGTCGTTATTTACGAGAAAAACATCCACAGTCAGACGCCCATTTTCAAGAGATAGGATCTATTATATCTACAGCCTGTCTGGCGCATGATCTTGGCAACCCTCCATTTGGTCATTCTGGAGAAGATGCAATCTCTACATTCTTTTCAGAAGGAAAGGGAAACTACTTACAACCACTTGTAGAAAAGGAAGGTGGTAGGTGGAGCGACTTTATTTTTTTCGAAGGAAATGCAAATGCAATTCGCGTGCTAATGAATCAGTTCAAAGGACGCAGAAAAGGCGGATTTGCAATGACCTATTCAACACTTGCCTCAATTGTTAAATACCCATACTCATCAGAACTTAGTGGAGGTAAAAATAAATTTGGATTCTTTGCTTCAGAAGAAGAAGATTATAAACGTATTGCAAATGAGCTTGGTATAATTATGCATAGCGAAACACCTCTTAAGTTTGCCAGACACCCTCTTGTATATCTTGTAGAGGCAGCGGATGATATATGTTATCAGGTAATGGATATTGAAGATTCGCATAAGCTAAACCTCGTTTCTACAGAAAAAGCAATAGAGTTGCTGATCAATTTTTTTCAGGGAGATAAAAGGGAAAGGAGGCTCGAAACATTATCTTATGTTAGCGATGTAAACGAGCAAATTGCATACCTTAGAGCTTCTGTGATAGGTTTACTTGTAGATGAATGTTCGAAAATATTTATGGAGAATGAAGATGAAATTCTAAATGGTAATTTCACTGGCTCTCTAATAAGCAGGTTACCTGATTATCCTAAGAATGCATTCAAAACATGCTCTCTGTTTGCTAAGAAATATATCTACCGTTCCAAAGACGTTTTAGATGTAGAATTGGCCGGATACCGAATCATAGGTTTCTTATTAGAGAGTTTTATCGATGCAATTCTAAAGCCTGATCACTCTTATTCAAAACTTCTTTTAGATAGGATACCACAGCAATATGAGACAGATTCACCAACCTTATATGGCAAAATTCAATCCATTATAGATTACATATCGGGAATGACGGATGTGTATGCGCTCGATTTGTATTGCAAATTAACAGGAATTGGTTTACCTAATGTTTGAATTTAATTACATTTTGACAAATATAAATATATTTTGATTTTATATTAAAATAGTTTGGTATATTTTAAAATCTTTTTTATATTTGTTGCGTGGTTTTTTCATAATAGTATTAGATTTAAGGTTAACATGTTTGGCAGGATGTCGTGAGACATTCTGCCAAATTACTTTTAGGGAAGGTTAAGTGTCAATACTTTTGTGACATTTCCTTTATTGTTGAAATTATTTTATATTTGTATTATAAATAATTATATGAAAAGAACTTTACTACTGTTTAGTATTTTTATTATATCGCTATTGCTAATTCAATGTAATTCTGAAAAAAAAGCGATACACAAAACACTTACTGAAATGGCTACAGAATTGAATGAATCCACGCCGGTTATGCTGGATCAATATACTCGTTTTGACCAGGCTTCAGTTACTAACGAAAACATTTTTCAATATATCTATACAATCTTAAATAGTACGAACCCCGATTCTTTAATCGGCGTAGTTGAATCGTCGGTTAGAGCAAACATTAAAAGGGAATTTAGTGTAAATCCTCAATTGATGTTTTTTAAAGAAAACAATGTTTCCGTCGAATATGTTTATAATGACGAGAACAGTAAGGTAATCAAAACTATACGAATTGACTCAAGTGACTACCAATAAAACATATTCATATGAATCGTTATTTTTACATAGATGCTGCCGGAAAGCAGAGAGGTACTTTTTCGCCCGAAGAGCTTAGAGTTGAAAATATAAGACGTGAAACACTTGTGTGGACACAAGGGATGGACCAATGGAAACGAGCCGATGAGGTAGAGGATTTACAATATATATTTCAAACCTCATATAATCCACCAACTCACCATTTTACGGAGATAAAGGAAGAGGCTCAGAAGATTCAACCTATGCCAAAGTCATGGTTAATAGAATCAATTTTGGTTACACTACTTCCTTTTGCTTTTTGCGGCAGTTTCCTAAGTCTTATTGGGATTGTAGCAATTGTGTTTGCTGCACAAGTAGAATCGTCCTACAGTAGAGGAGATTACGATGCATCACTCGAAGCGTCGCGTTCTGCCGGAAAATGGACAAGAATATCGTTATGGATTTTTATTGCCTGGGTTGTACTAATTTTAGCCGCAGTGGTTCTGCTTGTTGGTCTTTTAGGCTACAGTTTCACAGGTTTGGGTGATTTAATTAATACTTGATGTTTATAGCAAAATATAAGCTCAAATTTAAAACAATATAAAAATGGAAGATCAAAATTACAGACCCTCAATGGAAGATGACTCTGATACGAAAAACACTTCCTTTTCAGATGAAAATAGCAACTTTAGTACAATTCCACCTGAACCTCCGACTGATAACATGTCGTCATCAAATTTAAATAGAGATACTCAGAATGATGATATCCCTCCATTAAAGCCTGCTAACTGGCTGTGGCAATCAATCGTTGCAACAATTTTATGCTGCCTGCCGTTTGGTATTGTAGGTATTATTTATGCTGCAAGAGTAGATTCACTCTACTATAATAGAAAATACTCAGAAGCAGAAAATTCAGCAAGAAAAGCTAAAACATGGACACTTATAGCTGTGGCTTTGGGGTTTCTATACTTAATTATATGGTCTATACTATTATCTACAGGAAATATGCCCGGTTATCTCGAAAATATAATTGAGAATAATGCAAGCGGTTATAATTTTTAGTTAACGTATTGCTCTAATTATAATGATATAGGTGTGATTTATAATTATAGAACAAGTAGAGAATAAAACTTGAGTAAAAGATTTAAGTATACTATCGGTGCTGCTATAACTTTATTGTTTATAGCAGCACTTTATATTTTTTATTCTATCAATCCCGAAACTCATCCACTATTTCCTAAATGCCCTTTTTTAGTTATAACCGGTTACGAGTGTCCCGGTTGTGGTTCACAGCGGGCTATTCATCAGTTGCTTCATTTTAATATTGGTGCCGCACTCAGATATAATGCTTTTTTGGTTTTAGCGTTACCATATATATCTCTGGGAATATATATGCAATACTTAGGAGGAAATACTCGGAATCCCCGTTTAAGAAGAATTTTCTTTGGCAGATGGTCTGCACTTATAGTTCTTCTTTTTGTTCTAACCTATTGGGTGTTTAGAAATCTTTTCTAAATAAAGATGGAAAGAATGAGTTAAGAACAAGACATATTATAAGACAGAGAATGTTTACAAAATGTATATCCAAACTTTATAGCTTTTCTTTTAGAAAACGACCGGTGTGAGATTCCTTACATTCTGCAATTCCTTCTGGAGTTCCTTCGAAAACAATATTTCCTCCGGCTTTACCACCTTCCGGACCGATATCTATTATATGATCGGCGCATTTAATGACATCCATATTGTGCTCAATGATGATAACTGTGTGACCGCGATCTATGAGTGAATTTAATGCTTTTAGCAATGTTTTGATATCATGAAAGTGTAAACCAGTGGTAGGTTCGTCAAAAATAAATATAGTTGGTCGTGTTTTTTCTTCAGCCAGATTAAATGCAAGTTTCACACGCTGATTTTCTCCACCGGAAAGGGTAGAGGAAGGTTGTCCAAGCTTTATATAACCCAGACCCACATCTTGCAGAGGCTGTATTTTTTTTACAATCTTCTTTTCAGTAGCACCTTTATGAGACTGAAAAAACTCTAACGCCTCGCTTACTGACATTTCCAGTATATCATAAATGTTTTTGCCATGATATTCTACCTCCAACACTTCGGGTGAGAAGCGTTTGCCATGGCATGACTCACACTCCAATTCTATGTTTGCCATAAACTGCATTTCAACAGTTATTGTACCATCACCTTTACATTCTTCACACCTGCCTCCTTCAACATTGAAAGAGAAATAAGCCGGAGTAAAATTGAGTTGTTTGGACAATGGTTGAGCGGCAAATAGTTTTCTTATTTCATCATAAGCCTTGAGGTATGTGACAGGATTTGAACGAGAAGACTTGCCAAGTGGATTTTGATCAACAAACTCAACTGCTTTAATTAGTTTTATGTCACCCGAAATGCCGTTGAATTCCGCTCTTTCTAACGCTGTGCCCTTATATTCATGTTGCAATGCGTTGAAAAAGACATCGTTTACAAGAGATGATTTTCCCGATCCACTAACACCAGTAACAACGGTCATTATGTTTAAAGGAAACTTAACACTAATGTTTTTTAAATTATTGTGCCTTGCACCTTTCACCTCAATGTAATTGTTCCACTTGCGGCGAGTTTCTGGTACCTCTATCTTCTCTTCGTGAGTTAAGTATTTCACAGTGTAACTTTCGCTGTTTTTCTCAAGATCAGATACGGCACCCTGATACATAACTTCTCCTCCAAATCTTCCTGCCATAGGACCAATGTCTATTATATAATCTGCTGCACGAATAATTTCTTCATCATGTTCTACAACTACAACCGTATTGCCTATATTTTTCAGTTCCCTTAACACCTGAATCAGAAGGTGTGTATCGCGGGAATGTAAGCCAATGCTGGGCTCGTCAAGTATGTAAAGAGAGCCAACAAGGCTGCTTCCAAGCGATGATACAAGATTTATTCTCTGGCTCTCACCTCCCGAAAGAGTGTTTGATAGTCGGTTAAGCGTAAGATAACTTAAACCCACATCGAGTAGAAATTGTAGTCGGTTGTTAATTTCAATTAGTAATCTTTTTGCGATTTTAGCATCAGTCTCATCAAGTTTAAGATTACGAAAGAATTCTCTCAATTCTGATATTGGCATTACCACCAGTTCGGTTATAGACCTCTCCCCGATCTTAACATATAAGGCTTCAGGTTTTAAACGTGCGCCTTTGCATGCCGAGCAATCGGTCTTGCCCCTATATCGAGCTAACATAACTCTATTTTGTATCTTATATAGATTCTTCTCTAGCATATCGAAGAAGTCATTTATGCCATAGATATCTAAATCGTGACTACCGTTCCATAGTATATCCTTCTCTTCTTCAGTTAAATCGTAATAAGCACGGTGAATGGGGAAATCTGCTTTATATGCATTATTTACGAAGTATCGTTTCCATTCGCTCATTTTTTCACCTTTCCAGCATTTTACGCATTCCTCTTGTACTGATAAGCTTTTATCGGGGATAACAAGATTCTCATCTATACCAACAACTTTCCCAAATCCTTCACATTTAGGGCATGCACCGGCAGGGCTGTTGAAGTTGAACATCATCTCTGAGGGTTCTTCAAACACTATTCCATCCGCTTCAAATCTGTTAGAAAACACAAATGATTCTATTCCGTTTTCCCCCCAAAACCGCAATATGCATTCACCGTTTCCTTCAAGAAATGCAGTTTCCACTGAGTCTGACAAGCGATTTATTGTTGATTTGTCTGAAGAGCATGATAAACGATCAATTACAATTAGAATATCTTCAGTTGGAGGGAGCTCTTCCTGTTCCAATAATTCATCTATTCTATAAAACTCTTCTCCAACATCCACTCGCGTGAAACCCTCTTTTAAAAGTATCTCAAGCTGTTCTTTAAGGTTTCTATTGTTACGGAGCTGTACATGAGATAGTACTGCGAAGCGAGTGCCTTCGCGATACTCTTGCATCTTCTCAATTACATCATTAACATAATGACGCTTCACTTCATTGCCGGAGACGGGTGAAATTGTTTTACCAATTCGAGCAAAAAGCAACCTCATATATTCATAGATTTCTGTAGAGGTGCCCACAGTTGAGCGTGGGTTGCGAGAAGTAGTTTTTTGTTCAATTGCAATTGCAGGTGGTATTCCTTTTATATAATCGGCCTCAGGCTTATTCATTCTGCCCAGGAACTGACGTGCATATGCCGAAAGACTCTCCACATAACGCCTTTGTCCTTCTGCATAAAGTGTGTCAAATGCCAATGAAGATTTCCCTGATCCGGAAAGTCCTGTGATAACTGTAAATGTATTTCGTGGAATGCTTATATCAATATTCTTAAGATTATTGACTCTGGCACCTTTTATTTCTATCTGCTTGTGATTGTTCATAACTTAAACATTCGTATCATAAAAACGTAACTTACAAAGATAATGACTTTACATTCTCCAAAAAACAATGATGCTCCCAAATAAATCAAAATATTTTAATTATTTTTGTTCAGTATAAGCTAATTGCGTTTCCTGTGCTTTATCAGGAACACAAAAAAGAGATCCAAATGACAAATCTTTTATCCGTTTCATTAAGTGAGTTTTCTCTGCCGATAGAAAATCCGGTTTTAATATTTGCCATACTTTTATTTATAATACTTATTGCCCCACTATTACTCAAAAGATTTAATGTTCCAAGTATTATTGGGTGGATTATTGCAGGAGTAATTGTTGGTCCTTACGGATTAGGCTTGATAGATAATAATCATTCGGGTGTGGAAATATTCTCTACAATAGGATTGTTGTATATCATGTTTATAGTGGGGCTGGAGCTCGATTTCAATGAATTTATCCAGAATAGGAATAAGAGTCTCACTTTTGGATTTTATACCTTTATAATCCCACTTATAATTGGCTTTCCGGTTTGTTATTATCTACTTGGTTATGATGTCAATGCAAGTTTTTTGACTGCCAGCATGTTTTCCACACATACACTTGTAGCCTATCCAATTGTAAGTCGATTGGGAATAGCACGTAATCAAGCGGTTGCCATTACTGTGGGAGGAACAATACTTACTGATACAGCTGTACTTATTATTCTTGCACTTATACTTTCTGGTAGCGACGGAGGCATTGATATTTTCTTTATATTGAGGCTGATTCTTTCTTTGGCAATTTTCTCTGTAATCATTTTTGTATTGGTTCCGCGATTTGCAAAGTGGTTTTTCAAAAGAGCCGATTCTGAAAAATATTCAAACTTCATATTTGTTCTTTTTATAGTTTTTGCAGCAGGATTTCTGGTTGAGATAGGTGGTATTGAGCCTATTATTGGAGCTTTTGCCGCCGGTTTAGCATTAAACAGGCTAATACCTCACTCTTCGGCGTTGATGAACCGCATTGAGTTCTTTGGTAACGCATTGTTTATTCCTATTTTTCTTATTTCTGTGGGAATGCTGGTCGACTTATCAATAGTGTTTGATGGTCCATGGACTTTAATTGTTGCGGTAACACTAACAATTGTTGCTCTCATAGGTAAATGGGTAGCCGCATATGCAACACAAAAAACTTTTAAATATTCAGTCACACAAAGAAATCTAATCTTCGGATTAAGTAGCTCGCATGCCGCGGCAACACTTGCTATTATTCTTGTGGGCTTTAGAGCTGGTATTATTGATGAATATATTCTAAACGGTACAATTATACTTATTTTAATTACTTGTTTGGTTGCTACAATATTCACCCAAAAGGCTGCCAGGGATATCGCAATAAGTGAGGAGAGCGAACCGTTATCACCTGCTTCTTTGGGTGATTTTGCCCAAGAAAAGATATTAGTACCTATTGCTAACCCCTTAAACATTGGATATCACGTTGAATTAGCACTTTTGCTAAAAGATAAGAAGTCTGTAAATTCTATTTCTTTACTGGGTGTGATGCCAAACAATGAGGAGGTTGAAAAAAATATTGTCAGTTTTCGAAAACAACTTCAGGAGTTTATATCAACAGCAACCGCTGCAGAGGTAGACGTCGATATTATTACTACTATAGATCACAATCCTTCAGATGGCATTGTCAGGATTGCAAGAGAGACTATGACCGACTTGGTTGTAATAGGATGGCCTGGCAAGGCGGGTTTATGGGAGAAGTTGCTGGGAGAGAAAATTGATCTTATTGTTAAGAACTTGGATAAGAATTTGTTTGTTTGTCATGTTGAGCAGAAGTTATTTACACATAAACGTATAGTTGTAGTTTCTCCACCTTTGGCAGAAAGAGAGGATGGGTTTGGATTATGGTTGAATAAAATTTCAAAATTGTCTTCAGAGCTTTCTTTACCTATTCTTCATTTAGGCGATCCTGAAACACAAAAAGTCATCATAGATCAAAAGAAGTTTGGTAACTGTACGTTTATTCCGTTCTACAACTGGGAAGATCCAATATCTTGTGCAGAGCATATTAAGGAGGGAGATCTAATAATTTTAGTATCAGCACATGCCGGTTATATATCGCATACCCCAATATTAGAGAGTCTGCCTTCTAAATTGGAAAGTAAATTCCCCAATTATAGTCGTATAGTTATATATCCTAAACAATTTGTTGCAGACGATTTGCTTGCTACTGATGATTTTATTTTTACGCCTTGATTTGGGTTTCTACCCATTCAAATAATTAGGTGTAATAAAATACAATAGGTAGGTCAAACTAAGTCTTTAACTTTTAATATGAACAAGCTAAAATATATCATTTGTTTTATTGTAACTGTTGTTTTTTTGTCATCTTGTGGTTCAACAAAAACAGCACTAACACATCAGGCTACCGATACTCCAAAAAGAGAGTTCCGCGGAGCATGGATACAAACTGTAGGGCAATCGAGATACAGCAGAATGAACAGTGCTGCAATGAAGTATTATCTTACAGATATGGTTCGGAAGCTTGACGAAGCAGGTGTTAATGCAGTTATATTTCAAATAAGACCCGAAGCAGATGCATTTTATAAGTCCGATCTTGAACCATGGAGTAGATTCTTAACAGGGGAGCAAGGTAAAGCTCCAGATGATCCCGATTTCGATCCGCTTGCATTTATAATTGAGGAGTGTCATAAACGAGGAATGGAATTGCATGCATGGCTCAATCCTTATAGGGTGAAGACTAACATCACCAATACACTTGCTTCAAACCATATTTATCATAAGTATCCTGAACGTTTTGTACAATATGGTAATCAGATGTTTTTTGATCCGGGGTTACCTGAAAATAGGACTTTTATTAATGAAGTAGTTCGTGATATTGTAACCAGATATGATGTGGATGCAATACATATGGACGACTATTTTTATCCATACCCTATCTCGGGACAATCTTTCCCCGACGATAATAGTTTTAACATGTTTGCAGCATCTCAGGGCTTTTCTGCTTCACAAAAGGCCGATTGGCGGCGCAATAATGTAAATCTTCTTATACAACAGTTGAAGTTAACAATTGCCAGTGTAAAGCCATGGGTTAGATTTGGAATAAGTCCTTTTGGAATATATCGTAATAAGAGAAGCGATGCAAATGGCAGTGATACAAATGGATTACAGAATTATGATGATCTCTATGCCGATATTTCTCTTTGGGTAGAGAAGGGGTGGATTGATTATAACACGCCACAATTATATTGGGAAATTGGTCACACTGCAGCTGACTATACAACATTGCTGCATTGGTGGAATGCTAATAATTTTGAGCAGCATTTATATATAGGGCAGAGTTTAGAGCGTAGTATAAACAAAAATGAACTCAATATAAAGATCCGACAAACACGAGAGATGACGTTTGTTCATGGCAATTGCTACTGGTATGGCTATCAAATATTAGATAATTTTAAAGATGTTGCAGAAACGCTAAAGACTGATATCCATAGATCAAAAGCATTGATTCCTGCATATACGCATATGCATGAAGGCAGACCGGCAAGAGTTAAAAAGCTTACTAATGTTTTCACAGAGGACATGCATTTTCTTACCTGGGAACATAATAAAGATAAGCTCAACCCCGAGACAGCTCAAAAGTTTGTAATCTATCGTTTTAGAGATGGAGAGAAAGTAAATATAAATCGCGCTGAAAATATTGTTGAAGTAACACCGGATAACTTTTTCGTTCTTCCCTATGAGGGTGGAAATATTAAATACACATATGTTGTTACTTCACTCGATTCTTTTGGTAATGAATCCAAAGAGAGAAAAATTAAGGTTAGGTTGTAAAGCAAAAAGAGTATATTTGCGCAAAATATTTTGTTGCAGAGATTTTTTATATTGAAAAGAATAGATGAAAGAATATGATTCAGGAGTTGTAACCTTCCCTATGATTGCCAAAACTATGGCAGAACTTGAGGATGTGCTTGCCGAAGAGTTAATCAATTTAGGTGCAAACGATGTGGAAATCGGCACACGTATGGTCTCGTTTACCGGTGATAAAGAGCTAATGTATAAGGCCAATATGCACTGTCGTACGGCTTTGCGTATTCTTAAACCTATTTATAACTTCAAAGCAGAAACGGCCGATGAGGTATACAGTGCGATTAAGGAACTCAATTTAGAGGAGTATATGTCATTAGATACAACATTCTCTATAGATGCAGTTGTATTTTCTCATATATTTACACACTCGAAGTTTGTTGCATATAAGGTTAAAGATGCAATAGCCGACTGGTTCATGGAGAGGTACGAAAAGCGTCCCTCAGTTAGTGTGTCAAATCCCGATCTGATATTTAACATTCATATATCTCACAATAAATGCACATTATCACTTGATAGCTCCGGGGAGTCTTTACATAAACGAGGCTATAGATTAGATCAGACTGAGGCTCCTCTAAGTGAGGTTCTTGCTGCCGGTATGATACTAAAGTCAGGCTGGAAGGGAGAAACTGCTTTTGTAGACCCCATGTGTGGCTCAGGAACAATCCTTATTGAGGCAGCAATGATTGCACTCAATATTCCTCCCGGAGTTCACAGGAAGCACTTTGCTTTTGAGAAGTGGAAAGATTTTGACAGTGACCTGTTTAGTGATATTTACAATGAAGACTCGGGATCTACAGAATTAAAGTTCCCAATTATAGGTTCAGATATTTCACCCAAGGCAATCTCAATTGCAGAGAAGAATGTTAAGAATGCAGGACTAAAGAAATATATCGAGTTAAGCGTGAAGCCCTTTCAGCAGTATACAGAACCACCTGCAAAGAGTGGTGTGCTAATAACAAATCCACCTTATGGCGAAAGGATTAAAGTGGAAGAGCTGGGTGAGCTATATTCTATGATAGGGGAGCGACTGAAACATGTTTTTTCAGGGTATAAAGCTTATATATTAAGCTACCATAAAGAGTCGTTTGATAACATAGGGTTGAAACATTCTAATCGTTTTTTCCTTTATAATGGTTCTCTCGAATGTGAAATGAGAGAGTACGAAATCTTTTCCGGTAAACGAAATGAACAATCAAAAGATTCTTCTTCCCGTTCTAAGTCAAGGGATAGAGATAAATATCATGAAGAAAGAAATTCTCGTGAAGGGTATCGTCGTTCCAGACGAAGTGAACGAGAGGATAGTGATGAAATAAAGAGAGATGGAGACAGATCATTTAGTAGAGGTAGGAAACCATTCCATAAAAGAGAAGAGAGCGTAGGTGGTCGTTCTTTTGATGCTAGACGTAAGGACCGACCTGGATCTACTGAAAGAGATGGATCTCGCGGAGGTTTTTCAGATAAGAAGCGCAGTTTCGATAAACCAAAAAGAGCAGAAGGTGGTAAAAAGATATTGAGAAAACGAGACGGTTCGGGGGGTAAAACAAAAAGCGAATAGCTATTTTATTCAGTAATCTTTATTAATTACTAAGAATATCCTGTGCCAATTTTCTTGCAGTTGCGCGGTCGGTTTTCCCATTTCCTGTAACCGGAATAGCGTTTACCGTGATAATATGCAGTGGCTGATGATAACGTGGCAATTTTTTTTCTGCAATCTCTTTAATACGATCTTTATTGTTATTTTCATCAACTAACAAAACTATAGCTTCTCCAAGTTTTGGATGAGGGATGGATGTAATAGCAAAACTGCCCTTTATATATGGTCGCAATTGATCCTCCACTGCTTCTATTTGTATCTTCACTCCACCGGTATTTACAACATTATCCTTTCTGCCGAGAATCCTAAAGGTTCCATTCGATCTAATCTCTGCAATATCGTTTGTTACAATCAATTCATCTGCAATAAGAGGAGCATCAATCACTAAAGTCTGCTCATCTGAAAGTTTTAGATTTACACCCGGTAGCGGCGTGTAGTATTTGTCTGCATCTTCTCCATTTATTTTCCTTAACCCAATGTGAGACAAAGTTTCAGTCATACCATATGTAGAATATATTGAGTTGGGGAAATCCCTAAGAGCTTCTTCTAACTCACTATCAATTGCACCACCTCCAATAATAAGATTTCTAATCCTTGACAATCTTTCACTTTCATCATTTTCTTTGATTGAGTTGTAAACCTGTAGTGGAACCATTGCAGCAAAATCATAAGATGGTGATATTTCTGAAAGAGGGTGTCCTGTTGAATCCTGTGGATATAGGTTCATACCGGAGTATATTGCTCGTACTACCATCATTTTCCCTGCAATATAATCGGTAGATAAACAAAGAAGAGCTTTGTCATTTGCTTTTAGATCGAAGAATTTGCATGTCATAGCAGCACTTTGCAACATCTTACTTTTTTCTACTGTTATCAATTTTGGTATGCCTGTGCTTCCCGACGTTTGTAATTGTATATATTTATTTTCGGAGAACCATTCACTAAGAAAAAGATAAAGTTTTTGAAGATTTGGTGATTTATTGTAGTAATTGGGAATTTCAATATTACTGAAATAGTCAGAACTAAAAACTGTGTCTTTTATTTTTATCTTATTCATCCCCTAAATCTTTTAAATTTGGAAAAACACCTTCAGGTTCGAACCAAAGTCTGTCTTTTTTGATTTTAAGAGGTATATCAATATTGTTATTATATAGTGATCCGGTTCCCAAACCTTGCGGTAATGGATTGTTAAATGTAGCACACCACTGCGATATACTATTTAATCCAATATTCGATTCTAATGCTGATGTTATCCACCAAGAAATTCTATACTTATTAGCAATAGAGATCCACTCTTCACACCCTGCTATTCCACCATGAAGTGAAGGTTTTAGAATTATAAATTGTGGCTTAATTTTCTCGAGTAATCTCTGTTTATCTTCATATTCATTTACCCCAATTAGCTCTTCATCTAAAGCTATTGGTAGTGGAGATGATTCGCACAAAGAAGACATACAGTCATACTGTCCAGCCTGTATTGGTTGTTCAATTGAATGAATGCTCAATTCTGCAAGTAGTTTGAGTTTTTCTAATGCCTCTTCAGCCGAAAATCCACCGTTGGCATCTACACGCAACTCTAACTCTTCTGAAGGATATAGTTCTCTTATAAATCTCAACAGTTCCAACTCTTTGTTGAAGTTTAATGTGCCAATTTTCAATTTAATACAGCGGAAACCCTTTTCAAGTGCCCTTTCAATACGAGTCTTCATCTCTTTGAAACTACCCATCCAAATGAGACCGTTAATTATAATTCCTTCTTCACCTCTACTAAATGGGGTATCCCATAATTGCCATGTGCGTTGTTTATAGTGACGCATTGCAGTTTCCAGTCCAAATAGTATAGAAGGATGATTGCGTAGCTGGTTACTGTCAATTAACTGTTTCTCTTCAGTTTTTCTGCAAAAATCAACGAGGCGGTTTTCATAATCCTTATCATAATCACAGCTTAAATCTTTAAGAGGTGCACATTCGCCAATACCATAATGCGACTGATCATGTTGATTTCTAAATATTACGTACCACACTTTGTGTTCATTATATACTCCACGAGAAGTGCCTGCGGGATTTATAAACTTTAGAGTATGTGGTATAATGTCGATTTTAAACATATTAGCTAATAGACGCAAAATACTTGTTCAGAAATAGAAAGCTATGGGAGCTTGGGGAACTTCCCAAAATCAGGTTCACGCTTCTCAAGAAATGCATGCTTCCCTTCCTGAGCTTCATCTGTTAAGTAGTATAGCATTGTTGCATCACCTGCCAGCTCTTGAATACCTGCTTGTCCGTCGAGTTCTGCATTTAAGCCTGCTTTTATCATACGTAAGGCAAGCGGACTGTGTTTCATCATTGTTTCTGCC
Organism: Fermentimonas sp.; assembly: GCA_035307185.1. Taxonomy (GTDB): domain Bacteria; phylum Bacteroidota; class Bacteroidia; order Bacteroidales; family Dysgonomonadaceae; genus Proteiniphilum. Next base: position 18,626 of record DATGMV010000057.1, read on the forward strand.
CAATCAACAACTTCATCTTCAAGTTTATCAAACGGAACAACTTTATTCACTAATCCCATGTCAAGAGCTTCTTGAGCAGAGTATTGTCTGCATAGAAACCAAATTTCACGTGCTTTCTTTTGTCCCACTATCCGAGCAAGGTAAGAAGAACCAAAGCCGGCGTCGAAACTGCCAACGCGCGGACCGGTTTGTCCAAATATAGCATTATCAGAAGCTATTGATAGGTCGCACACCACATGTAGCACATGTCCACCACCAATAGCATATCCGTTTACCATTGCAATTACAGGTTTTGGCAGGGAGCGAATCTGTTTCTGAACATCCAGTACATTGAGGCGGGGAACACCATCCTTGCCTATATACCCACCTTTACCTTTTACATTTTGGTCACCACCGGAGCAAAAGGCTTTGTCGCCGGCACCGGTTAGTACCACAACACTCACACTCTCCATCTCCCTACAGAGTCTCAAAGCATCGCTCATCTCCGAAGTAGTTGTAGGCGTAAATGCATTACGATAACGCGGTCGGTTTATTGTTATGCGTGCAATACCCTTATGAAAATCGAACAGGATATCTTCATACTCCTTAATTGTTGTCCAAGTCCTTTGTGTCATAATATATTGTTTTATTGTTGTTTGTAGTAAGTTTTTATTTGAGAGCTATTGCTGTCAATAGGTGTAAAAACCTCCAAAATAACAGTTGACCTGCTATCTGGATTTAAAAAAATAGGCATATGTTCATGCAGCTCTTCGACGTTATTAGCTGAAAGGTATAAAAATCCCTGTTGTTCTGCCCATCCTTTTGCAGAGGTAGTGTGAGTCACAGAAATAAAATCTCTCAAAACTGCCGAACCATTTAATCCAGGCAGCGTGTCAAAAATACCCCCACCTCCAT
>DATGMV010000058.1:0-5228 GCA_035307185.1 Fermentimonas sp.
GAGAAAATTTGTACCTGAAGGAGACTTAAATGGCGAGCTAACTAATAGAGCTCATACACCTTTTAATTTTCCTATTATTCGTCTTGCAGATGTTCTATTAATGTTGTCTGAAGCATACAATGAAGCAGAACAACTTGATAAGGCTGTTATTGAACTTAACAAAGTAAGACAACGCCCTTCAACAGATTTGCCCGGACTTAATAGTGGCCCTGCTTGGCTGAGCGTAACAAACAAACAGCAGATGACAGAAAGAATTATGCATGAGAGAGCTGTAGAATTGGCAGCTGAAGGTCACCGTTTCAGTGATCTTAAGAGATGGGGAGTTGCCAAATCTAAACTAAGTGGTGTTGTAGAAAAAAACATTATTGGTGCTAATCTTTACACACGAAGCTTTGAAGATCGTGATTTACTTTGGCCTATACCCGGGCAAGAAATTGAGACTAATGATTTATTAGAACCAAACCCATATTGGTACTAAATAAATAGATTTTGAAAGAGGTTAGTCTTTAAGACTGCCTCTTTCTGTTTTGTAATTTGTAATAACCTAAGCTTATTTATAAATGAAATTAAAATTCCTCCCATTCACATTTATCATCTTTTTGATATTTTGCTCATCAAATGAGCAAGTGACTTCTAATTCAACAGCTAATACAAAGCTTTTTGAGAAGCAGATCCTACAGCATCCAAGATTACTATTTACGGCAGAAGAAGAGCAAAATATAAAAGATTTGAGTAAAACAGATCCTTTGCTTGGTGATTTATTACAATTGCTGAAAAAAGAAGCTGATGAACTACTTTATGCACCCCTAATTGATGCTCCAAATAATCTAACTAAAAGTAGGGAACATGTTTATAGGGTTATTACTTTGGGTACTGCTTATCGAATGTTTGATGACGAGGTTTATGCTCATAGACTTGAGAAAATATTAATAAATCTGAGTAATTATAAAAGTTGGAATCCAGACCATTACTTAGATGTAGCTGAAACAACTGCAGCCGTTGCAATTGGTTACGACTGGCTATATGATTTTCTGAGTGATGAATCAAAGAATATAATAGAAGACGCAATTATTCAAAAGGCTCTGAATCTTGCGTTACCGGTATATGAAGAAAATAACAATGACGGTTCATGGGCTAAAAGAGAAACGAACTGGAATGTTGTTTGCAATACGGGAATGACAATGGGAGCAATTGCAATTGCACAGAGAAATCCGGTCTTATCTGAAAAGATTATAAGATATGCCGCTGAATTTGTGCCTAACTGTTTAAAGCATTATTCACCTGATGGAGTTTGTTACGAAGGTCCCGCCTACTGGCAATATACCAATATCTATTTGGCTATGTTACTTAAAACTTTTGATGATAACCTGAAAAATGATTTTGGTATTTCTGAGTTACCCGGTGTGAGTAATACTGCTAACTTTTATGTTCAGTCGCTCAGTCCTACAAAAAAGGTGTTTAATTTCGCAAATACATCTGCTAATGCGTCGTCTGCAGATAGTCCAATTTTTTATTATTTCGGAAATCGATTTAATCAGCCAAGTGTTATTGATTATTATAATAATAAACTCACAAACATTGTTGAAGGAAATATCAATCAACCAAAATGGCATTTTTTCCTATCTATTGCATGGTATAAGGATAAAGTAAAACCACAACCTGCAGTGTTTCCAAAACTACAAGTGTTTAAAAATGAATACAATCCGATAGTAGCATTTAATGGTGATAGATCAAAAGAGGGTTCTATTTACCTTACTGCAAAAGGAGGTGATCCGGATGAGGCACATCAACAGTTAGACGGTGGCTCGTTTATTATTGAATCGGATGGCATAAAATGGACAGATGATACGGGATCTGACAATTACAGTTTACCCGGATTTTGGGATTACAAACCAGAAGGAAGAAGATGGAACTATTTCAGAAACACAAATTTCAGTCATAACACCATTTCAATCGATAATAAACTACAACACTCTGCCGGAAAAGGCATATTAACAGATTACAAAACGGATGGAGAAATTCCATATAGCACCTTTGACCTAACATCACTTTATAAAGATCAGGCAGAAACAATGAGAAGAGGCTTCAAGTTACTTGATGATAAAGTGATTTTAATTCAAGACGAAATAACTTCAACTTCTGATAATCAAGAAGTATGCTGGTCAATTATTACAAAAGCCGAAATTAAAATTGATGGCAATAATGTTATTCTTAGTAAAGATGGCAAGACTTTTTATTTAAAAGTTGTTGCACCTTCAGTTGTTGCGATTCACTCAGAAGTTGCTAAAAATATGCTCGAAATTGAAAATCCTCTTACAGGATATAATTTACTTAAGGTAACTACAAAAACGGGAAGTTTAAAAAACAGACCGTTACAAATTCTTGCCGGTAGTGATGAAGAACTTATAAATAAATTTTCAGAAAATCAATATGAAAGCTTTTCTCAATGGAATTAAAACAAACAGTCATGAAAAAAAACATTTTCACACTTTTATTTTCACTATTATTTATAATACAGGCAAACGCCTACACTCAGAAAAACTTATTACAAAACTTTGCTACACTACAGCAGGTTGAGTCGGCTTTAGTCTTAAATCAAGAGTGGGTACCCTACCCCGACTATAACGACCGTAGTGGTTGGAACGATTTGCTTGGTAATGACATTAAAGAAAAGTTAATAACAGAAGGTGAAAAAGCTCTAAACTACGAATGGAAGGTAGTGAAGTTAACGGATTATCTGGAATACGAAAGAAGTGGTAGCAGAGAAATAATGCAAGTGCCGTTTAATCAAAATATAACAGCAATAACCAACCTTCTATTAGCAGAACTTGCAGAAGGGAAAGGGCGTTTCACAGATCAGTTGATGAATGGTGTATTTGCAGCTTGTGAAATGACAACATGGTCTCTTTCTGCTCACTTAACACTACAGAACTCTAAACGTACAATACCGGATCATAATGAACATATTATTGATTTAACTGCAGGAGATTTAGGTTCTTTACTATCTTGGACATATTATTTCTTTAATAAAGAATTTGATAAAGTTAATCCCATTATCTCTGAGCGCTTACGTGATGAGCTACAAGAGAGAATATTAAACACTTATATGAATGAGGATCGCTTTTGGTGGATGGCGTTTAATTTGCAACCGGGTGGCATGGTCAATAATTGGAATCCATGGTGTAACTTCAACGTGCTGCAAAGTTTCCTACTTTTAGAAAACGATCGAGAAAAACTTGCAAAAGCTGTTTATCGTACAATGCGCTCTGTAGATGAATTTATAAACTATACTCATGAGGATGGAGCTTGTGAAGAAGGACCTTCTTACTGGGGTCATGCAGCAGGAAAAATGTATGATTATTTGCAAATACTTTCTGATGGTACTAAAGGTGAAATTTCCATATTCAATCATCCAATGATAAAAAATATGGGTGAGTATATCGTTCGCTCTTATGTTGGAGATGGCTGGGTTGTGAATTTTGCCGACGCATCGGCAAGAGGTGGTGGAGATCCTGCATTAATCTACAGATATGGCAAAGCTGTGGAGAGTGACATGATGATCAAGCATGCTGCTTACCTAAACGATAAAGAAATAAGAATAAGCAGAGATATTTTTAGAACTCTTCAAAATATACATCACTTCAACGAGTTGAACAATATAGAAGGGGAACAACAAAAGCCATTATATTCCTGGTATCCTAACACAGAGTTTTGTTACATGACCAACAAAGAGGGGTTTTTCTTAGCTACCAAAGGTGGATATAATAATGAGAGTCATAATCACAATGATCTGGGAACCTTTTCTTTATACTTAAATAACACACCCATTTTTATTGATGCAGGTGTAGGTACTTATACAAGACAAACATTTAGTGGTGAGCGTTACAGTATATGGACCATGCAAAGTGATTATCATAATCTTCCGCTGATTAACGGTGTATCACAAGCCTACGGATCACAATATAAGGCTAAGAATACTGCATTTAATTCAAAAAAGATGCATTTCTCTACTGACATTGCTGATGCTTATCCCGTAGAAGCAGGTGTTAAGCAGTGGGTAAGGTCGTATTCACTTTCTAATAAAAAGTTATTGATTAAGGATGACTTCTCATTAGAAGAGGCAACTCAAGCTAATGAAATTAACTTTCTTACATGGGGAGATATTGATATTTCGGAAAATGGAAAAGTGAAGATTGTAGTAAATGATCAGAAAGTTCTTTTATCATATAATAAAAATGATTTCGAGGTTTCGATTAAAACAATATTACTTGATGATCCCCGACTGTCAAATGTGTGGGGTAGTAAAATATACCGACTGACACTTACTGCTAAAAACATCAACAAAAGAGATACCTACAATTATACCGTACAACAAATAAATTAAAAGCATGAAAAAATTATCTTTATTATTAAATGTGGTCATTGCTCTATTTTTAGTTTCTTGCAATGGTCAAAGTAAACAAACCGGAGAAGTAGCGTTTTCTATAGATGAAAATATTGCTTTTGCCGATAATCAGTATGGCTTGATGTTAGCCATGCTTGAAGACTCTGGGAAAACTTTGAATCCAAAATCATTTATTAATGGAAAAATGAAATTTATTCCCCCACAGGAGTGGACTTCGGGGTTCTTTCCCGGGAGTCTCTGGTATCTATACGAACTTACCGGAGATGAAAAATGGATAGAACCGGCAACAATACAAACAGAAGCATTAGACACCATTCAATATTTTACAAATAATCATGATGTTGGATTTATGATAGGCTGTAGTTATGGTAATGCACTCCGTCTGACAGGTAAGGAAGAATACAAAGAAATTATTATTCAAGCAGCCAGATCACTCTCTACCCGTTTTAATCCTTCGACAGGAGTGATTCAATCTTGGAATTCTAATCCAAAAAAGGACTGGGAGTATCCGGTTATTATTGATAACATGATGAATCTGGAGCTTCTTTTCGATGCCACTGAATTCTCAGGAGACTCTACTTTTTACAATATAGCTGTATCGCATGCCGATAATACAATAAAGAACCACTACAGACCAGATTACAGTACATGGCATGTTATTGATTACAACAAAACTGACGGTTCGGTAAGACACAGAAATACTCATCAGGGCTACAACGATGAGAGTAGTTGGTCAAGAGGACAATCATGGGGTGTATACGGATATGTATTGTGCTACAGAAAAACAAATAATCCTGCCTATTTGACACAAGCAGAGAGAGCA
>DATGMV010000059.1:0-2291 GCA_035307185.1 Fermentimonas sp.
TATTCTCAGAAAAGTGTTTTAGAAGAGTTGGGCGCATTGCTTTACTTACCGTTATATTGCTTTCCCCCACTTTTACCTGATTTCCATTGATCTCTTTTACTCTATCCAGCGCCACAATATAGGATTTATGGATGCGCATAAACTGGTCTGATGGGAGTTCTTCCTCTAAATTTCGCAGAGAAAAAAGAGCCATATACTTCTCACTTTCTGTGTAGAAAGTGACATATTCCAATGCTCCTTCGATGTATAAAATATCAGAGTACATCAGTTTCACTATTTTTCCCTCTGTCCTTACAATGATAAAGTCTTTTGTCTTTTTAATGGGAGGAGCAGTCTCTATTTGTTGATGTTCGCTAATGTTAATTCTTTTGCGAATGTTAAGGATGGCGGTGATCTTGTTTACTGCTTTAATAAAACGCGGAAAAGAGACGGGCTTGAGCAAATATTCCGCAGCACTCACTTCGAATCCTTGAACGGCATATTGCGGATATGCTGTTACGAATACAATAACGGGTGCAAAAGGGAATCCTAAATTCTTAATGAAGTCCATTCCCGACATATCTGGCATCTCAATATCTGTAAAAATAACATCCACATCCCCTTTCGTTATCACATCAATAGCCACTACAGCCGAGTCGAAGGATCCCACCAAATTGAATTGGGGAATCTTAGAGATGTAATCGGCCATTAGCTTACGTGCTAAATACTCATCATCGATGACAATGCAATTGTATTTTTCTTGGGTATTCATTATTTATATAGTTCTAAACTAATTTTATGCCTATTGCCTTCATTGACAATTTCCAGCTTGTGCTTGTTAGGATAGAGTAAGTTCAGTCGATTGCGAGCATTTTCAATTCCAATACCCCGGGACTTGCCGTTGGGATTTTGAACCGAATGTTCGGGAATACTATTGTCCACTGTAAAAAGGAATCTTTCAGAATCTTGTGTTAAATAGATGTTCACAAACCCCTCTTTGTTTTTTTCTATCTGGCTGTGTTTAAAGCCATTTTCAATAAATGTGACCAATAGCATAGGTGCAATTTGATAATTTTCATCATAAGTGCCCAATTTGAGAGAGATGTTTTGTCTTTTTTCAGTCTTCAGTTGTTGAAATTCTAAATAGCTATGGATGTAATCAACTTCTTTGTATAACGATATAGAGTCTGACTCACAGTCGTATAGTACATATCTTAACATATCCGAGAGCATGGTGATTTTCTCAGGAGCCGACTCATCCCCTGTATATGCCATGGAGTATATGTTGTTGAGGGCGTTAAATAGGAAATGAGGGTTGATTTGCGTTTTAAGAAACCGTAGATCACTTTCTGCCTTTTCTCGTTTTAGAGTTTCAATTTCAACGGAAACTTTTTCTTGTATCCCTATTAAAAACTTAGTTGTGCCTGCCCAAAGCGCAGTAAGACAAAGAATCGTATATAGGATGAAAGAGCTTAAAAAATGAAACTCGTGAAGAAATGCACCAGGAAATAGTTTACGATACAATACCTCAACAGATACGCCAAATAATGTAAAAGATAAGATAAGTATCGCATTGTAATATTTTATTTTATTTTTTTTACTATCATAAAACCGGGGTAAAAGATGCTTCATGCTAAGAGTATAAATCACATATTGCATAGGCACGAAAAAGAATGCATGAAACAATCCTCTTTGTATATTGAGTTGCGAGCCCATGGCAAAATAGAATAGTCCTAAAATTACCCAGATGGCATAACCTTTAAGAGTATGATACCACTTAGTTGTTTTTGAAGTCATATTGGATGATGTTGATTTGATGCTACATAATTTTCAATAGAACTTATCTCTATTCGTGCGGAGGTTTTTTCTTGCCTCCACGTAAATTTACTGCTATTAAAATAATTAAAAGTGCCAATAGAGGCAATATATTAATGATCTCTCTCATATTCTACATCTCTGCATTTGATTGATTTCGTTCTATTTTAATCTCTCTGAGTGAACAAAATAACAACTTATAACTCAGTTTCTTAGTTTGTTTACTGAATATTCAATAATCGGGCTCTTTTATCAATGATTGGTCATTATTCGCTGATAACCTCGCTTATGTGGGCTTTATGGCCGTTCATTGAAGAGTTCCCCTGTTTCCTTGAATTTATTTTTTCTACATCGTCAATGAGAGCATATTTGTGCCTTCGTTGCGGAAAAGTTAGACACTTGAAACTTCTCTTCAACCAAAAAAATTGAAAATTTAATATATAAAAGGAACAAATGCAGAAAAGGATCTTATTTCTATTTATGGTAGTATGGTGCAT
>DATGMV010000060.1:0-2698 GCA_035307185.1 Fermentimonas sp.
TGATTATCCAGGTGATGGAATAGTAAAAGGACAGCTAATCTATTTAATTAATCATCCTACGGATCAAAGTGGATTTTACTATTGGGACGGAGAAGAGTGGGTCTGGCTTATCAATCATTATGAAAGAACTATTGATGTCGCAACTTATGTTGCCAGCGGAACTGGATATACGGGCTCTGGTAATAATCGAGTAGTTAATTTTTCTAGAATAGATGCTTTTGATACAACTGGTTTTTCTGTGTCAGGAAATAGCATTACTGTGGGGAAAAGTGGAAAATATTTAGTTACATTTACCACAAGTGCTAAAAGAACCTCCTCAACTACTGGAAGACAAGCAAATTTTGCTTATGTGTTATATGTAAATAATACATCACTACCCGGAAATAGCGGTCGCGTTGAAGCCTCAACTTCTAATGAATCACCGAGTGCAACAAGCGCTGCATTTAGTACAATTGTTGATTTACAACAAGGGGATATACTGCAAATAGAAGTTACTAGATCGAATGAAGACCCTCAGGCTTTTCAGGGGTATGGTACAAATGGCCTAACATTAACTTATTTACGCTAAGCTATGATATTTATAAAACAAATATTAAAAATTGGACTATTCGGTTTAGTAGGGGGGCTTTACTTCAGTTCTATGATTGCGTATAGCCAGGAAGGAATTACAGGTGTAAATGTACTTGAACCAAAAGCAAACTTACATATCGAAGCAAAGGATGGTTCAAATCCAGAAGAAGGAGCCGGGATTTTGATACCTTCCGTCACTCGTTTTTCATTGACAAATCCCGGAATGGAGCAATACGGAATGTTAGTGTATAGATCTGAAGTACAGGGGAGTGGTTTTGAAGGGTTTTATTATTGGGATAACCCTAATAATACTTGGGAATATATAGTGGATGAAAAAATCACACAACTCGATTTAAATAAGTCATCGACAATGGGTACTGCTTTCGAGAGTAATATTGCCTCCGGAAATATAAGTTATGTAAAAGTGCCTTTTTCAATAGTAGATTCGCCAAAAGCGTCCTATTTTATCGATGAGAATGGGGACTTAAACATTGGTCAAACAGGGACTTATTATATTTCATTTACTGGAGGCGTAAACAAACCTAATACGACGCAGAATAATGCAGAAACAATCACAACAGCGATATTTGTTAATGGTAGTATAAACAACACTTTAATTTCCAATACTGTGTTTCCTTCTACTTTGTTTAACAATCGTTCGGTTACATTCGCTATTTCTAGTATGGTCACCTTGCAGGCTGGTGATAAGTTATCTGTTAGAACCAAAAGAGGCAGTAGCACACAATTGGGGGCATTAACCGTTAACTCTCCTTTCACGTTAATATTATCCTATTTAGACTAATTATGAAGGTTTTTTTATATATAGCAGTATTATTGTTGTCAACAAACATTGTTGCACAAGGCACAGTAGGGATTAATGAACAAGCGCCAGATGTTACATTGGCAATAAACAGCACCAATCCTAACAATCCGACACCTACAGAAGGTATTATTATTCCTAGAGTAGAACAATTAAATATGACGGATCCAAAAGAAGTAGGTTTGTTGGTATTCTACGACACACCTACCATAGACAGAGGTTTCTATTGGTGGGATGGCGTGCAATGGTGGCCATTTATCTCTATATCTCAGATTACAGCTGATTTAACTATTGCGCATGCGTATTGTAAAAACACTTTTAAAGAAGGAGATATTACTGCAAATAGGTCTACAGATTTGCGGACAATTGAGTTCGATGGACTTAAAACAAATGATACTCAAAATTATGAAATTAATGGTGATGGAGAGTTGGTGATAAAAAGAGGTGGTAAGTATTACGTCTATGGCGTGGTAAATGTATTTAATGCCTCAAGTCCTGCAGGCGCAGATAAAAGAGATGCTTTAGAAGCTAAGTTGTATGTAAATGGAGCAAATGCATCGGCTACAAACGGTAATTTAGATATAGAAGCTGCAAATAGTTTTCCAACCGGCAATAATACGATTGTAATGTTTATGTCAGGTGTACTGATTTTGAATGATGGTGATAGATTATCATATAAAGTAAACAGGTATTACAGAGATGCAGATTCCCCAATTATAATAAGACCTGATTCAGAAGCCTTATCCAATCTAACGCTTAAGTATTTAGGAAATTAATAAAGAAGAAAAAAATATAAATGTCTTATATGAAAAAGATAAAGTTATGAAAAAAACAGTCATAAGCATTATAGGGCTCCTTCCCCTCCTTGCAGCCGCCCAGACGGTCAATACGGGAGAGTTATCGGTGAGTCCTGGTACAGAAGTTTCGACTTATTTCGATTTTCACAATCGAGAAAGTGGTCGAGTATTAAACGATGGTCATTTTTATTTTTACGATGACTACAACAACGATGGTATTTTTGGTTACACCTTGGACACCTCCACGGGTTATGTGATATTTGAGGGCAAGCAATCAGGTGTTCAGCAGATTTCAGGCTCTGCACCCAGCGATTTCTCCAATGTATTGTTCAACAAAACCGGCGATGAGTACTCTTTTGATTTAACCAACGAGATATTGGTAGGCAATATGGTTGATTTTTATGAGGGCGTAGTTTTTGTAAACCAACAAGAAGGCGGAGTTTTCACTTTCCTTCGCGGAGCCGTTCACGAAAACACCTCTGACGAGAGCCATGCCATGGGTCAGGTGGAC
>DATGMV010000061.1:0-6421 GCA_035307185.1 Fermentimonas sp.
TAGAAGGAGTCTGTTTATTTCTGTAATACTCATGTTGGGTATGGCAGCGTTATTCCTGTTATACCGGTTAGGCAACAATTGGGAGTTTGCACTACAGCTTCGTTCAGTTAAAGTGATTGCTATGCTCATAGTTGCAGGGAGTGTTGCATACTCTTCGGTTGCATTTCAGACTTTAACAAACAACAGAATACTCACCCCATCAATAATGGGATTTGAGTCGCTTTACCTACTTATACAGACTGTTATTGTGTATATATATGGCGATGAAACATATAAAGTCTTGAGTAGTATTGACAATTTTCTTGTATCTGTTATTGGCATGATAGGGTTTGGATTAGTCCTTTACCTTTTGATCTATAAAAAGGGTAAGAATAACATCTATTTACTTTTGCTCGTTGGAATTATCTTAGGTACATTATTCTCGAGTCTCAGTTCATTTATGCAGCTGCTAATCGATCCAAACGACTTTTTTATAGTTCAGGGGAAGATGTTTGCCACCTTCAATAAGATAAACGGCGATCTGCTCTGGCCTTCGGCGATTATTCTTATAGTCATACTTGTTTTCGGTTTTAGATTGACTAAGTATCTTGATGTCATGGCTCTCGGCAGAGAGCAGGCAGTTAACCTTGGGCTTAATTACAATAGTATGGTTAAGCTTTTTCTGGTTATAATAGCAATACTTGTTTCAATCTCAACAGCGCTGGTGGGACCAATAACATTTCTCGGACTGTTGGTAACAAATCTTACATATGAGTTGTTTAAGACTCACAAGCATAGTATAATTATTGTTGCTTGCTCTATTATATCGGCAATAGCATTACTTGCAGGACAATTTATAATGGAGCGTGTGCTTAACCTCTCAACTCCACTGAGTGCAATTATAAATATGGTGGGAGGGTTATATTTTATATACTTATTATTAAAGGTTAGAAAGTTATGATTGAAGTTAAGGATATTACAAAACAATATGGTGATAACGTAGTTCTCGATGGAGTGGGTATGCAGTTTCACAAAGGAAAGGTAACCTCATTAATTGGCAGCAATGGTGCCGGTAAAAGCACTCTTTTATCCATTATTAGCAGGCTTCTGTCACAGGATGGTGGTATTGTTAAGGTTGACGATAAAAATGTAACTGAGTATAAGAACAAGATGTTGGCTCAGAGACTTTCAATTCTAAAACAATCAAACCATATAAGACTTAAGCTAACTGTGCGCGAACTGGTTTCTTTTGGTCGTTTTCCCTATTCTCAAGATAAGCTCAATGATAAAGATTATGAGATGGTTGATAGAGCAATTGACTTTATGGATTTGAAGGATATTGAGAACTCATATATAGATGAGCTAAGCGGAGGTCAGAAACAGAGAGCATATATGGCAATGGTTGTTGCGCAGGATACCGAGTATGTACTGCTTGATGAACCTCTAAACAACCTTGATATGAAACACTCAGTACAGACTATGAGAACATTGAGACGACTTGCCGATGAGTGGGGTAAAACAATAATTATTGTATTGCACGATATCAATTTTGCCTCTCACTATTCAGATTATATAGTTGCACTGAAGAATGGCAAAATAGTGTATCACGACAAGACCGAAAATATTATAAATGAGAAGGTTCTTAAAGATGTATTTGGACTCAATATTACCATATGCGAAATAGACAAGAAAAGGATTTGTAATTACTTCAATTAAAGTTCTTTTTCTAAAAAAGCTTTTTCGAAAGAGCTAAGGCCAAACAACTGTAGTTTTAAAAAACAACTAAAAAAAACATTCAATTCTATGAATAAAATAATTTTACTCTCATTGCTAAGCGTAACATTGTTGTTATCAGCTTGCGTAAATCAAAAGAAAGAGAGCTCATCAACCGGAGAAACAGTAACTCTTACACATAGCTTGGGAACTGTGAATGTTGTTAAGAATCCACAGCGAGTAGTAGTTCTTGATTATTCAGCTTTAGAGAATCTCGATTATCTTGGAATTACTCCTGTGGCTATTCCTAAATCCAATATACCTTCTCATCTTCGCAAATATGGAGACGACAAATCAATAGCTGATGTGGGAAGCATTACAGAAGTGAATCTTGAAAAGATTAATGAGGCTAACCCCGATCTGATTATAATTGGAACGAGATTGGTCGATTATTATGATCAACTTTCTGCTATTGCACCGGTATTGTATCCACAAATATCAGGTACCGAGAATTTTATGCATTCATTTGAATCTAATCTTAACGATCTAGCATTGCTCTATGATAAGCAAGATGAGGTGAACACTGTCTTGGAAGATATCAAAAAAAGGGTTGAGGAGGTAGAAGAACTAACGTCATCTTCAGATGAGAAAGCACTTGTACTACTGCACAACAGAGGGCGATTTAGTGCTTATGGAAGTGGATCACGTTTTGGCATAGTACATGATGTACTGGGTGTAGCTCAGGCTGTGGAAGGGCTTGATGTTCATCGTCACGGTAACCCGGTTTCGAGCGAGTTTGTGCAGAAAGCAAATCCGGATATCATTTTTATTGTGGATAGAAGCATGGTGGTAGAGAAGGTAGTTCTGGATAAAGAAGAAATAGAGAATAAGCTTGTAAAACAAACAAATGCAGCCAATAATGGAAAGATATATTACCTCAATCCTGAAATGTGGTACCTTGTAGGAGGAGGCATTACTTCATTGTATGTTATGATTGACGAGGTTGCACAAGCTTTCAAATAATTGTATTTTTGTTTGAAAAATCAAACAGTTATGCGATTTAAAACAACCTTTTTATTCATTATATTAACTTCTTTACTTGTAGCACAGCATAACCATCGCAGAAGTGGATAGATCAGAAATACTCCATGTTTATTCATTTCGGGCTCTATTCTGTTTATGGTGGTGTTTATGAGGGTGAGCCGGTTAGGCGTGGTTATAGTGAACAAATTCAATCTTTTGCGGGAATTTTTAGCGACTGGTATGGTAATACTGCCGGTGAATTTAATCCGATAAAATGGGATCCTGACGAAATTGTGTCAATCGCAAAAGAAGCAAGGATGAAATCTATTGTTTTTACATCTAAGCATCATGATGGGTTTTGCATGTATCAATCAGAATATACCGATTTTTTGTAGTTCTCTCATAACGTTTTAATTATTCCAACTCATTGATTATCTTTGCACAGTAATAATTATCATTGCAATTTAATAAGATAATATGAAACCCCTATTTGTACAATATCCCAAATGCGGCACCTGTAGAAAAGCCTCTCAGTGGCTTGAAGCTAATGGAATTGAAGTAACATCAAGACATATAGTTGAAGATAATCCTCAGAAAAAGGAGCTGTCTGAGTGGATTGAAAAGAGTGGTTTACCCATAAACAGATTCTTCAACACATCCGGCATGATTTATAGAGAGCAGAATCTGAAGGAAAAGGTTAAAACCGCGTCTGAAGATGAATTGCTTGATATACTTGCTTCTAACGGAATGGTAGTAAAACGTCCTATATTAGTAGGAGATGATTTTGTTCTTGTTGGTTTCAACGAAAAGCAGTGGAAAGAAAAATTATGAAAATAGCCAATATTGAGTTTCCCGAAAGGCCTGTTTTTTTAGCACCTATGGAGGATGTAACCGATATAGGATTTAGACTGCTTTGCAGGCAGTTCGGAGCTGATATGGTATATACTGAATTCATTTCGAGTGATGCTCTAATAAGAGAAATAAAAAAAACTAAGCGAAAAATCTTTTTCGGTGAAGAAGAACGCCCGCTTGGTATTCAAATCTATGGCAGTGATCCTGACACTATGGTAGAGGCAGCTAAAATATGTGAGGATGCAGATCCTGATCTTATTGACATCAACTTTGGTTGTCCTGTTAGGAAGATAGCCGGAAAAGGTGCAGGTTCAGGAATTATGCGTACACCAGATCTTATGCTGGAGATTACAGAGAAGGTTGTCAAAGCAGTAAACAAACCGGTATCTGTAAAGACGCGTCTTGGTTGGGATGATGACTCCAAAATTATTGTTCCGCTTGCCGAGAAACTTCAGGATTGCGGCATAGTAGCATTAACAATACATGGTCGCACCCGTTCTCAGATGTATAAAGGGAGTGCCGACTGGTCACTGATTCGTGATGTGAAGAATAACCCTCGCATGCATATACCCATAATTGGCAACGGAGATGTAACCTCTCCCGAAATTACAAAAGAACGTTTTGATGAAACCGGTGTAGATGCAATTATGGTGGGTAGAGGTAGTATAGGTGCCCCATGGATATTTGAAGAGATAAAACATTACATGAAAACTGGTGAACATCTTCCAAAGAAGCCGTTTATGTGGTATCTTAATGTACTAAAACATCAGGTAAAGGATAGCGTTGAGAGACTTGATGAAATGCGTGGTATTTTACACATGCGCCGTCATCTTGCCGCAACCCCGCTATTTAAGGGTATACCCGATTTCAAAGCAACACGTATTGCCATGCTAAGGGCAAATACACTTCAGGAGTTGTTCGTAATTATGGATGAGATACCGGTAAAATTTGAAAGCAGCATTGCTAATAATTCTACAGAGCCAGTTCTAACAGTTTGAATATTAGATATTCTTTTAGTATTAGTACTATGTAATTAACTAAATCATTTCTATTGATACACTACGTCTTTACCATATTGCCCTCTTTAGTTGTGCTGTTTTGGCTAATACTTTTTATTATAGAGAGTAAAACATCCAATTTGCCAAAACGTTTTATGATATTCTTTTTGGTGTTTATGCTTGTTAATTATGTCGTACATAGCCTCTATTTTAATTACTATTATCAAGCTTACATTTATTTAGATTTCATTTGGGTGTTAACCTCACTTTCTGCATATCCGCTTTATTACTATTATATTCGACTGCTTACTGTTGACAAAAAAGTTGATTTCAAGTGGATATGGATTTTAGTGCCTGCGTTAACTCTATCAATTTTCACATTTGTGGTGTATCTGCTTATGAGTCCTTATGAAATTGATACGTTTATTCATGAGGTTCTATATCATAACAGAGTGTCGAATGAAGAGTATTCCTTGTTGATAAATTTACAGAAAGTTAGAATTAATCTCTTCAAGTTTATTTTTGGAGTTCAGGTGTTTCTTGTTTTTCTTTTTGGCTTTCGATTAATAAATAGGTTTAATAAGAGGGTGTGTTCATTCTATTCAAATGTAGAAAATAGAGAAATGAGTAAGATAAGAACATTACTTATATTTCTACTTTTAGCTTCAATCGTTTCTGTTATCTCAAATTTTATAGGTAAAGATTATTTTACCGATTACCCATATCTGCTTGCACTTCCATCAATAACTCACTCAATTGTCCTTTTTGGAATAAGCTATGTGGGTTACAAACAGCATTTTACAATAATAGATTTATGTGAGGATACATCAATTGAAGGGCAAAAGGATGACGTTGCAGATGTGGTAATTAGTGAGGGTTTAGTTGGGGATGAATATGATCTTCTATTTATGAAAATAGAAGAACTGTTTGAGAAACAACAAGTATATAAGGATACAGATCTGAGAATGAATGAAATAGCAATGCGATTAGGCACAAACCGCACGTATGTTTCAAGACTTATTCATAATCGAACTAACCTGAGTTTCTGCGATTTCGTAAATAACTATAGGGTAAAACATGCAGAAGAAATGCTATCATCACCAGATGCCTCATCAATTTCAATGGAGGAGGTAGCTCTTGAGTCAGGATTTTCAGGCACCAGCTCTTTTTACAGAGCCTTCCAAAAAAAGAATGGCATACCTCCCGGTAAATACAGAAAACAGAAAGTTTAAATTGGCGATATTAATGAGGGTTTAATCCTTTTTATACGATTTGGGAATTTAAATTTACAATTTAAAGACAAAGAGTTGTTCTAATTATTTATTTTTATGGTGTTAATATTAATCACTAAAAAAAATAGTATGAACAAAGAAATGAAAACACAGAGCGGCAAACATCAGTATATAGCTCCTGATTGTTTCGCAACCGAAATCCTCATTGAACAGAATATATTCTCAAGTGGAAGTGCCGACGACTTTGGGTACGGCGGTGAGTAATTAACTCTAAATGCATTTATCATGAAAAAGCTAAGTTTTTTATTCACAATAGTATGTATATTTTGTCTACACTCTTGCAGTAATAGCGAACAGGATTTTGTAGATCAGGAAGATGTTGAAAATTCATTAAATCGAATCTTAACACTTAAAGCATCAACTCAAGAGGAGGATAGTAAAAGTGGCGTTTCTTCAACTCGATTATTGTTAGAAGAGACTGATCAAGGTACAATTACAGTTAATTGGAAAGAGGGAGATAAAATCAATCTCTGCTTTGTAAGTGAAGATGGAAATATTGTTAGAACAGTAACAGATATTACTGTGTCAAATATTTCGGCAAATGGTAAAAGTGGTGATTTTGAG
>DATGMV010000062.1:0-10327 GCA_035307185.1 Fermentimonas sp.
CCCGATGTAGTGAGCAAATTGCTTGGCAACGCCAAGAAAAGAGGTATTGGTGTAATTGGAATGAAAATATTTGGTGAAGGCAGGCATGTTGCTGACTCCGAAAGAGAGCAGTCTGTTAAATATGCTCTCACTACGGGTAATACTCACTGCATGACTTTAGGAATGGAGTCTATTGCTCATATTGATGATGCAGTAGAGAGGGTTATGAGGTTGGTGTGAATCTAAGAAAATTACACAAACCTCTTATCAATAAATTTAGAGTTCAACAATCTTGCAACTGCCATATAGTTGGTTTTGAACACTATTTCATCGCCAACATGATACTTCTTTTTGCCATCTTCGGTTTTGTTTGAACCTATATCAACAACCATCATATCCGATGTTATACCAACGAATTTCACATCCTTATCAAACGCCTCAAGGTCTCCATCATCAACATCGAGCATACCAAAATCGAGTATTGCCTTCACGGTAGTGTCGTTGCGATCTGTATCGCTAAAATCGGCAGTATGACCAATATTTGCGTCGCTTAAAACTCCTTCGGGCACAATCTTTTTCTTCTCTAACTCAATGATATTTGCCCTAAATTCAAAAGTATCGGTGTGAAGATTCATAAACTGTTCGTTCTTCAAAGGGCTAACTCCAAAGAACGCCGCTTCTCCTATTCTGAAATGGTTGATGTTGGGTGGTACAGTTCCCTGATCGATTAGCGGTAGTGTTATGGAAGAGCCACCCGAGATGAATTTTAAATTTTTATTGAAACGAGCAGAAATCAATTCTTTATATATTGAAAGCTGTAGCAGCTTGTCGAAATTGGGCTCTATACCATACATGCAACCAAGATTGGATCCTAATCCAATTACTTCAATATTAGGCAAATCAAAAACCTTTTCGTAGAATGACATCAGGTCTTCTCTATTAACCCCTTCACGTAACTCACCCAGTTCTATCATAATTATAATCTGGTGAATTTTGTTTTGCTTTTTTGCGGCTTCGTTCAATACTTTTATCGTACTAAGTGAACTGTTTAACGATATATCGGCATATTCTACAACCTCGTCGGCATACACTTCTGCCGGTGGTTTTATGTATATAGTTCTCATATTTGGATTAACCGACCTAAGGTTTTTAAGACTGGTTAATCTGGAATCTCCCACCGAATGTATCTTTTCAATTACATCATCCGTAAGAATGTGTTTCAGGAACTCCTTATCTCCCGAAAACACTTTGGTAACAAGGCTCCACTTAATATTGTGCTTTTCAAAAAACTCGCTTAAACTCTTTATATTGTCTTTTATCTTATCTGTCTGTATTACTAATTCAGCCATGATTATTTTTTTAATCTCATTTCTAAATAAGGATTAGTAAAACCGAATTTCTCATACAATTTTTTGGCGGGATTATCGGCATCAACATGTAATGCAATATCACCATCAGTAGCATCAATTGTTTGCTGAATTAGGGTTCTGCCAATACCCTTCCCTCTATGATTTTTATCTGTAGCAATATATACCAGAATATTCTCAGGAATATAACCATCCATCCCTGTTCTGTTTATAACTACAGCTGCTCTTATCACATCTTCCTCCATCAGAACCATAGTAAAACCTCCAAAAGAAGTAAACTCTTTTGTGGAGTAATCAATTGCTCTTTCAATTTGATGTTTTGGGTCGCCATACTCTTGAAGGTTATCGAAAAGGAAATCGACAACTTCACTTTTTTCTCTCTCGGTAGGTTTGTTTTGTTCGTTAAATATCTTTGTATGTATCATAATAATTCTGCTAAAGTAATATAATCATATCGGAAAATGTTTATAAAATTGAACATATTTTATCCTATAAGACTTTATCAACTCTATTTCAGATATTTAAAACAGATTGAGATTCACAATGCTAACCCTGATTATATAAATATGATTTATAAGCAGTAAATACTTTATAGGAACAAGCAGATGCGAAACTTTGTACAAAATATTCTGATGTTTGCAGGAGATATATGATTATATTTGCGATGAATTTATTATTTGAAGATAATATGAGACTTTGGTCGCTACATCCTAAATACATAGATACAAAAGGACTTGTTGCTTTGTGGAGAGAAGCATTACTTGCCAAGCATGTTTTGGAAGGAAAGACAAAAGGTTACCGAAATCACCCACAGCTAAACAGGTTTAAAGATTCGAGCAATGCTGTTAATTTAATAAACCAGTACTTGAGCGAAGTTTTGTTAGAGGCACAAACTCGTAATTATAATTTCGACAAAAATAAAATTGATTGGAACTTTAAAAAGGACATTTTAACCGTTACCAGCGGTCAGATGCAGTACGAAAGAGAGCACCTGCTAAAGAAATTAGAGGTAAGAGATGCCGATAAGTTCAGGCAAGTTGGTGCGATTACAAAATTAGATCCACACCCATTGTTTAAGATTATTGAAGGTGAAATAGAAAAATGGGAAATAGTCTGATAAATAAAGACTACTCCCCAACTATAATTAGAATCTTTTTTACTTTTGGCTAAAACTTAACCATTACCCCTACTGCCGGAAGTACTGTGCCGTTGTAAGTTTGTATTTGTCTTAAATCATATCTCTCGGGGTCCTGCGGATCTACTCTTACCGTTCCATCTGCATTTTTATTGGTGTAAATTGGTGCGCTTTCAGATTGGAAGTTATATGCATTTTGTACATCCAGATAGAAGTTCAGCATAAACTTTTCGAAATAGTATTCTTTATCAATTCTTAAATCAAGTTGATGAGAATCTTTTAAGCGAAGTGTATTGTAATTTTCATAGTCGATGTATGGCCTGTTGTTTACGCTCCATGCATCTATATTCGAAGAAAGATCTCTATCTATTGGTGAATAAGGCGCACCTCCAACATATCGCCAACGCATTGAAACGTTCCAGTTTTTAGGGAGGTTATAACTTCCAAGTAGGTTTACCATATGACGTGTGTCCCAGCTCGATGGACGATACACGCCATCTGCATCGGTAAATTCACTATTAAAAAGTGTGTAAGTAAGTGTACCTGTGAAATTCTTATAATCCATAAGTTTACCTAAAAATTCAACCCCATATGCCTTACCCTCTCCGGTTGATACAATCTCTTCGTCGCCAACTTGTCCATAATCGGTTCCCTTACCGGCAATGCTCATTCCGTCTGTAACTGACAGGGGGTAATTACTGTAGTGTTTATAAAATCCTTCGAGATTGAACCTAATTTTATTATTGGGCTCAAACGCAAACCCGGCAATAGCCTGGTTAGAGATGATATGTTTCAGATTTTCGTTTTTATTTACAAATTCTCCTGATGCATCTTTGAAGCCTAAAGTTGTGTATGCGGGGCGCATGGCGTAGCGACCAACATTACCATTAATATCCCACCTGTCTGTTAGTCTGTAAGAAACTGAGAAACGAGGTGATACCTGATTCAATGGATTCTTCATATTATTGTTGAAATTGTTTCCAATAGTGTTTAACCCGAGTGAGAGTGAAAGTCGATTGTTTAGATATGTATCAGACGCCTGAATAAATGCTTGATACGACCATAAGTTGAGCTCAGTGTTATATATGAGATCGTTTAATGATCCGTTGCTAAAGATCTTTCTGTTAGTTTCGTTCTCATAGTATGAGTAGGTTATACCACCACCAAACAATAGTTTAACAGGGAGATCGGGGTAGCTTCTTTCGAATCTGAACTTATTCTCTGTTTCATCCGAACGATAATCAGAAACTTTTGGTTGAGTTTCATCATTATCCGGATATTTAAAATTACCATTGCGCAACATGTTCCTGCTTAACACCCATGTATCGAAGTAGTTTGTGCTGAAATGTTTGTAGACTGCTCCAATAGTATAGTTCCACTGTTGATAAACTGGCAGATAGTCTAGCAGGTAACGCTGTGCCTCGGTGCCATCTTCCTGTAAATCTGTATTTAGCTTCATGTTATCAATTGCACCAAGACCGATTATAGAAAGCTCATTTTTAGGGTCGATCTGATACTTATACTTAATCTGAAAATCGTTGTAGGTAGGAAGAAAAGGAAGTCCAATAAATTTAAAGAGAAGTTGCAGGTACGACTGGCGCGCAGAAACTATAAAGGTTGATTTATCTCCAATTGGGCCGTCCATTGTAAAAGCCGCATCCGATGCACCAATACCAACTTGAGTGCGAATACGATCGCGACTGCCATCTTTTTGACGAATATCCATTACCGAACTCAAAGAGTTTGGACGGTTTGCAGGAAAGGCGCCGGTGTAAAAGTTGACTTCTCTTACAAAATCTGGATTTATAATACCTATTACACCACCCGAGGATCCTTGTGTTGCAAAGTGATTTATGATAGGGATTTCAATACCATCGAGATAAAACACGTTTTCTGATGGTCCGCCTCCCCTAACTATCAGGTCGTTCCTGTTTGGGTCTGTAGCACCAACTCCCGGTAGTGATTGTACTGCTTTTGAGACATCTCTATTAACTCCCGCAGCTTTTTCAATATCTCTTACACTCACTGTGAGATATGAAACAGGGCTCTCAATTTTTTTAAGATTCATAGTAGGTCTTATAACCACTTCATCAATAAGCGTGGATGACTCCGGAACAGCAATGTCTAAAAATGCTGTTTGATTGCCCTGTATGTGTACCTCGGATGACAATGTGGTTTCGTACCCAACGTAACTTACCACGAGTCTCACAAAAGCAGGGGTAGATACAATCTCATAATAACCATCTAAGTCGGTAGTGGCACCTATTGTTGTTCCTTGTATCTGCACTGTTGCAAACTCAAGTGGCTCGTTTGTCTTTTGATTATATACCCTACCTTTTACAGTACCGGTTTGTGCAAGTGTTATGAGACTTAATAGTAATAGAAGTGTAGTTGCTATAAATTTATACATATAGATAAATTATTATTGCTTTATACGTTAATTTTCACGATACTTGAAACAACTAATGTAATTTAAAGTTCTTGTTTTAAATCACTGTTGTCCGATAAAAACTTTTTAGAAGAAGTACGAGGGCAAATTTGAGTTTGCCCATCGTACCAATAATTGTAGCTTTGTATTTACCACAAAACAAGACTACAATGAACAAAAGTACTTATTTTTTCGGACAATCGGTTTTCGGACAGCTCATATCTATGATAGATACAGGAATCATCGCTCGAAACAGCAAACGGTACAAGGCCGATCATTACGTGAAGCGTTTCACGGCAAAGGATCATTTGATTAGCATGCTCTTTTGCGTGTTCGCCAAGTGTTCCTCACTGCGTGAAGTGACGGGTGCAATGCTCGGGTTGTCAGGCAAGACCAAACATTTTGGACTCCGTCATATCCCGTATCGTAGTACCTTGTCTGACGCGAACAAGCGAAGAAGCGTTGATTTCTTCTCGGGCGTGTATCACGATTTGCTCCGCGAGTACCAACACGTGATTTCGGACACCCGATTTAAAGATGTGTTGAACAAACAAGTAGAAGTCTTTGACAGTACAGTAATAAATTTGTTCCAAGATATCTTGAAGTGCGTGGGCAGATCACCCTCTAGCGGCAAACGCAAAGGAGGGATCAAGGTTCACACCGTTATCAATGTAGATGAGCTCGTTCCCAAGATGGTATGGTTCACGTCCGCTGCCACGCACGATCATCTTCTGCTACAGAAGCTGGTCCCGGATGGCAGTACTATTTACGTTTTTGACAAGGGATACAATGATTATAAAGCCTTTAAACTGTTTTGTGAAAAGGGAGCCGGCTTCGTTACACGCATCAGGGACAACGCCGTTTACAAGGTTGAGCAAGAGCGTTATATTGAAGAACACATTCATAATGGTGTGCTGGAAGACATCATCATTAAGGTAACCGTGAAAAAAGACGGTCGCGAGAGCAAGCTAAAGTTGCGCAAGGTGATGTTCTACGACAGGGTGTTGAAGAGGAAGTTCGAGTTCCTTACCAACCTGTTCGACCTTCGTCCCGACATGATAGCGGCTCTTTACAAGATAAGATGGCAAATAGAACTCCTGTTCAAACAGTTAAAGTCAAACTTCCCGCTGAAGTACTTCCTCGGGGATAACGAGAACGCTATAAAAATACAGATATATTGCGCTTTGATCGTGAACCTCTTGCTCACGGTTCTTCAGAAGCGATTGAAACGGCCTTGGGCATTCTCGAACCTGGTATCATTTTGCAGGATACACCTGTTTAATTACCTGCATTTGATGAGATTCTTAGAAAATCCCGAACGAGATTGGCAACGGGATGAACAGAATTTAGAGATGTTTACCCTTTTCGAGGGGGCTTACTATTGAAAATAACGTAAATAACAATAAACAACAACTGATAATAAGCTGGTTGGAAGGCAAGAAAATCTAAAACCAGTTTTTATCGGACGGCAATGATTTTATTTGTTCATACTTAACTTTCCTTTTCTAAGCGACTCACCTTTCAGTATTATTCTATGTGATGAGTTTACTATCCTATCTAATACAGCATCGGCAATTGTTTGTTCTCCAATCAGGTCATACCATGCTGATACTGGTATTTGTGAGGACAAAATAGTTGATGTCATATTATGCCTCTCATCGATAATATCTAACAGTATCTCTCTTGCTTGGTTGTCAAAGGCATGCAACCCAAAGTCATCTAATATAAGGATATCCATTCTTTTTAGTTTTGACAGCTCTTTCAGGTAAGTGCCGTCTATTTTACTGAGCTTGAGCCTACTAATAAGCTTGGTGGTGTTTGCATATAATGTTTTATACTCCATTAAACAGGCCTGATATCCCAACGCCTGGGCTAGATAGCTTTTACCTGTACCAGAGGCTCCTGTTATTATAATGTTTTCTTTTCGTTTAATAAAGCCTAGAGTGGCTAAACGGGTAAACATATTTTTATCTAGATTACGTTGCTGTGTATATTCAACTTCTGCTATACTGGCTTGTTCTCTAAACCCGGCTTGCTTAATCAAGCGTTCTATTTTAGTGTTCAACCGCTCTTCCCACTGGTGATCTGTAAGCAATGCCAGGTATTCATCAGCTGTGACACTCTCTATCCTATTGTCTTTGATATGTTGACAATGTAATGAAGCCATTGCTGCTAGCCTCATTTGTTTTAATCTTTCTACTGTCTGATTGTTATTCATTATTGTAAGTTTATAATGTAACTAATATATTTAATTGTAGGATGATGCACCTCTTATATTTTGGTGACTCGGTATATGCGACTGTGCATTATCCGGTTCATTATAATAGACTGATGCTCTATCCATATTATTTTTAAGGATGTTTTTGATTCGCATATATGATGGGATCTCTGCTTTTAAAGCCATTTCGCAAGCTTTATTTAATCTGCCCGAGCCATAAGCTTTATGGAGCTGTAAAAGGCCGATTACGCGCTTGTAACCTATCTCAGGGTAATCTACAGATCTAAGTATATGGTCTACACAACTCACTACATGCTGGCCATGCGCTGCTGCTTTATTTTTAAAGTAATCAGGGTTCCAACCCAGATATGATTGGTGCGTACTGCTCAGATGATCCGTGTTGGTATTATAGCTGCCTGTAGCGTAATTCCTTTGATGTATGGCTATGCGCTGATGATTGTAATATACCTCTATATGCTTTTGGGTATAATGTATTTGAGTTTGTTTGCCTATATAACGATATGGTACACTATAGTAACTCTTATCGGGTGAAAAATAGACATATCCCATTTTCTGAACCTTTGCCCTACGGTAGTCTTTTATCTGATACCCCTGAGCGGGTAATGACTTTAGATACTCACGCTCTATTGTTTGAAAAAGCTCTAGTCTACTGGCTTCTTTACGTTTAAAGAGCAGTTTGTTGTATTCTGAAAGCAACCGCCTGATCTCCCTGTTGAGCTCTTCTATGGAGAAGAATGTAATCTCTCGTAGTGGGTAATATATTCTTTGATAGGTAAGGTGTACCGCATTTTCCACCAAAGCCTTATCCTGTGGAGCATATACTCTTGTAGGATTTATAACACAACCATAATGATTGGCAAAATCCTTAAAGCTACGATTAATAATAGGTTCATATTTGCTAGCTCTTGTAACGGCAGACTTTAGGTTGTCTGATACGATTGCCTTAGGAACACCGCCATAAAAGTGTAATGCATTGATGCAGCAACTTATAAAGTCATTACGGTTCTGACTGTTACAGGCTTCCACATATGTATATTGACTACAGGGTAATATTGACACGAAGACTTCAACTGGCTTTATCTCGCCAGTATCTTTATCTACTATCTCCAGTTTCTTGCCGGCAAAATCAACAAACATCTCATGTCCTGCAAGGTGCTCAAGCTTCAAAGAACCTTTAATACGGGCATATTTACGATGATAATGCTCCATAAACTGCGTATAGCTGTAGGGATTGCTAGCATTGCTAACATACTCATTGTAGTGATACTGAAACGTAAACCCGGGATGATTGCGAGCTGCATTAATGCGTTCAAAGTAGCGCATCAAATCATCATGACGATTAGTGTCAATAGTGGTTTTACTAGTGAAGAGTTCGTTTAAACGAATTTCATCAAAGTTTAGCAGCTCACCAATGCTGAAACCACTTGAGTTAAACTGCTGCGCATAGTTATTGGATATTCCGGTGATATGCACCCAGTGATTCCGGCTATATGCACCCACTTGTTAAACTATCAATTTGACAAAGTTATCCTTTTTTTCTTAAACTGTCTCCTTTTAACTCGATTCTATGCCCTGTGTGAATTACCCTGTCTATAAATGCGTCATAGGCATGCCTTGCATATCCTTAATACTAATAATTTACCCAGTATTGGCTTTTTAATGGATCATTCTCTAAACCCGCAATATGTACGAATTGGTATTCCATCCTTAGAGTCAGCAAAGGATCTTCCATATAGAATTTATAATCATGAGGGAGTTGAAGAATTTGATAAGATGGAGGACTATCAGTTAAATGTAGTGCATGCTATTTATAATCTTTACGAAGATAATGAAGAAATTAGAATGCAGAATATAAATACTTTTCATATGGAATGGAATAAAAGGCCTAATCTCAAAATACTAAGTGATTGGTGACAAACTATTCCCCTATTCTTCTCACACACCACGGTGGGAAGGGTGTTAGCACATGCTAATTCACAAAGATGTAAACCTGATCTACCGCCTGTATATTGAACAATATAAAATGCTAATAATAACCATTGAGTAAACAAGACATCATTATTGATTCGCCTAAAAAGAGGTTGGAAGACGATCTTTTTGGGTGGGAACCGGTTGTTAACAGGATTAGCGATATTATTCGGTTGAAAAGCAGTGACAATCATCCTTGTTTTACTATCGGCATCTATGGGAAATGGGGTGAAGGGAAATCATCGCTCATGAACATGGTGTGCGAAAATATTAAGAAAGAAGAAAATATCGAGGTTATCCATTTTAATCCGTGGCTCTTTAAAGATCAGGAGTCGCTGTTGCTCGATTTCTTTAAGACTCTGCAGAAGGGGAACCTTAGCAATGAATTTGTAAAGAAGATTAAGCAGTATGGTCCAATGGTGTCATTGGGGATCTCGGGGTTGTTTAACTTGGCGCTTCCAGGGGTAGGCACACTCATTAAGAATTCGCTGAACGAGTATATTGACGCGGTTTCAAGCATTGAAATTGATGTAACGAAATTAAAAGAAGAGGTTAACGATAGCATTTGCCTTTCAAAAAAACATCTTCTGATCGTCATTGATGACGTGGATCGTTTGGATAGGGACGAGCTGCATGCTTTATTTAAGTTGATACGACAGAACGCGGATTTCGTGAACACGACTTACATGGTTGCCATGGACGTGGATATGGTTGCCAAATCCATAGGACAACGGTTTGAAGATGGCGATGAACAGTCGGGGAAAAACTTCTTGGAGAAGATTATTCAGGTTCCTTTTCACTTGCCGAAGATACAACAGGGGCATATCTACAAGCTTTTTGAAATGTACTTATTCCCTCGCTTGGACGAAATCCTGAAAGAGAGTGGTGCAAGTACAACGTTGAAGGATGACATTCATGAAGCATTTGTCAGCAGAATAATCCCGCTATTTACAACGGTGAGGGACGTTATTGTATATACTAACTCCCTGTTGTTGACGCTCCCGCTTATCTATCGGGACGTGAATATATCGGATTTCTGCCAATTGGAAGCACTTAAGATGTTTCATCCAAAAGCATACGACCGCATAAAGAATGGTAAGCATTTTCTTACGGAGCCGATATATGTTAGAACTCAAATTGAGGCTGAAAGAGATAGGCTAATTAAAGAGGTTAAGAACAAGTTTATCGATGAATTGATGGAAGGTGTTTTG
>DATGMV010000063.1:0-2878 GCA_035307185.1 Fermentimonas sp.
GAAACACAGTATTGAGTACTTTGTTTTTATAAACTAAAATAAACCGAATTTGTTATTTAATTATTCACAGCAATTCTGTATTCAGTTTATAAATATAAATATTATGCAAGTAGCAGTTTGGGACACCTATGTAACGAAGAAAGATGGAAAAGTCATGCATTTTGATATAATTGCACCTGTAGAAACTAATGATCCTAATCAAATATATAAATACGGAAGGGAATATCTGAAATCTAAAGGGCAAGAGGGGCAACCACTTACTTCAGAAGAGTGTAAATTTTGTCATATAGAAGCTTTGAAACCTGAAAATGAGGCTGAAATTAGAGAAAAAGGATATTATATTCTGGAAATGGAGAATTGTATGTGAACCGTACCGGATTCGAACCAGTGACTTCTACCCTGTCAAGGTAGCGCTCTAAACCAACTGAGCTAACGGTCCTGGGATATATACTATAAAGTTGGTTCCCAACCTGGTTCGTATTCACGACTCCATAATTTCATTGCGTCACGGTCATACATTCTTCCGTTCTTCTCATCTATATCAAATCCTTTACCAATACGATAAGCTATATTTGAGTAGTGTACCATTGCCATACTTATACTTGCATCATCAATTGGTGCTGTGAGCTTCTCTTTACCTCTTACAGCTTCGTAGAAATTGACAACATGATCGGTAGTCATGTCACCTCCACCACCTAAAGCTGTACCTTCCTCACTTGAGGCTCCTTTATTGTCTTTAATTACTTTTCCTGCCCTATCATAAAGTACATACTTGTTACGGTCTACGAAAACTGTTCCTTCGCTACCATAAATTATTGTTCCTCTACCTCCGCCATAGGTATCGTATCCACTACGGCTTTTACCATCCCATTTAATAATTTTATCATCTTCAAAGTAGAATGTGGCATCCATTGTATCATACATTTCCCATCCATCATTTACAAAATGACGTTTTGCAGCTTCAACTTCAACGCGTCGAGGGAAGTTTACGTCTAATGCCCATCTCGCAACATCGAGTTCGTGGGTTGCGTTGTTTCCTGTTTCGGCAGTACCATAGTCCCAACCGTACCAGTGCCAATTATAATCCCATGTTTCTGAAGTGTACTCACGACGAGGTGCAGGTCCTTGAAACAAATCCCAGTCGAGTCCGGAAGGCACAGCTGCCTTTTTTTGTAAAGGCACTTCTCCTCTTTGGTTTACATAAAAGCCAACAGCTTTGTATGGTGTGCCAATAATACCATTATGAATTTCTTTAATAATTTCTACAGTGTGATATGAAGATCGTTGTTGATTACCCATCTGCACAACTTTATTATATTTGTTTGCTACTTCAACCAGCAACTCATTTTCAAACATATTGTGGCTACATGGCTTTTCAACATAAACATGTTTACCACTTTTCATTGCCATTATGGATCCTGGAGCATGCCAGTGGTCTGGTGTAGCATTTATGATTACATCTACCTGCTTATCTTCTAAAACTTTACGGAAATCGTTTTCCAATTTTGGTTTATAGTTTATATGCTTTGAAAATCTTTCGATTGCACTGTTTCGTTGCTTTTCGTAAACATCGCATAAATATGCGAGTTCTACGTTGGCTTTTTTATCGGCAATTGGTTCTATGAAAGCACCTAATCTCCTTCCAAGTCCAACTACGGCTACTTTTATGCGTTCGTTATATCCGATAATACGATTATAACTCTTTGCAGAGGTATTATTCATGGATTGGCTTTTTGTTGAAGCATTAATTGCCGGTGCTCCCACTGCTATACCTGCAGCACCCACTCCCATTTTCTTAATGAAGTCTCTTCTATTTACACTCATTGTATTTTGATATTTAGTTAATAAATAAGTTTTTGTTTCTTATGTATATTCTATTGACCTATGCCACGATATTCAAATCCGTGTGATGCAAGTTCTTCTTTATTGTATATGTTTCTACCATCTATAATTAAATGGTTATTCATAATTTTCTTTAAGATTGACCAACTTGGTAAACGAAACTCTTTCCACTCTGTGGGAACTATTAGAGCATCAGCTTCGTTGGCAGCATCGTATATATCTTTTGAATAATATATTCTGCTGTTAAGATACTTTTGTGCTTCTTTCATGGCAGCAGGGTCATAAGCACGCACATTTACGCCTGCCTCGAGTAAACTTTCGATTAAAGTGAGTGAAGGCGCATCACGCATATCGTCTGTTTCTGGTTTAAAAGCCAAGCCCCATACTGCTACAGTTTTATCTTTTATATCTCCGTTATAGTAGCTATTGAACTTGTTGAAAAGTATGGTTTTTTGTTTGTTATTTACATCTTCAACCGCTTTAATAACTTTCATTTCGTAACCTGCCAGTTCTCCTACTTTGATAATTGCACGAATATCTTTTGGAAAGCAACTGCCTCCGTATCCACAACCGGGATAGAGAAAACTTCTTCCTATACGAGAATCGCTACCCATTCCTGTTCGCACCATATTAACGTCTGCCCCAACCAACTCACAAAGATTTGCAATATCGTTCATAAAACTTATGCGTGTTGCAAGCATGGCGTTGGATGCATATTTTGTCATTTCAGATGATAATATATCCATAAATATCACCCTGAAGTTATTGAGTAGAAAAGGTCGGTAAAGCTTAGACATTAACTCTTCAGCCTCTTTACTTTCAACTCCAACTATAACTCTATCAGGACTCATGAAGTCGTTAACTGCTGCGCCTTCCTTTAAGAACTCGGGGTTTGATGCAACATCAAATTGCAGATCAGATAAACCTCTGTCATTTAATCTTTTGTGAATTAGATCTTTAATTCTAAACGATGTACCTACCGGTACTGTGCTCTTTGTGACAATTAGCAAAGACTTGGCCATGTTATCTGCAATTG
>DATGMV010000064.1:0-5469 GCA_035307185.1 Fermentimonas sp.
TCTGGAACTTCACTTGCTGGTATATCAACAATACTTCTTCTGTCAAGAATTGTAAGCGGATAATTTTTCTCGTATGTTTCCCAAATTTCCTAGTCGAATTCGTTCGCCCAAATCACATTAAACCCTGCTTTTTGAAAACCGATATCCAGCCCACCTGCCCCTGCAAAAAAAGATACTATATTCATATTATTGTAAGATTTTAAATATTCAACTTTTTGCTCTGCTAAAATCAGAGTATCAATATCGCAATTGTTTTCGTAAATTTTCTTTGCGATAATGTCACTGAAAAATTCAGTTCTCAATTGAATCATATCAAGATTAAATACATTAGACAAGAGTTCAAGTCGTTTTTCGTCAAACTCTCTCTTATTGTTTTCAATTTTGCTCAAATTTGCAGAGTCCAAGTCAAGTTTAGCAGCAAGTTGAGTTAGTGTCAACTCGTAATATTAAACCATTCATTTAATCATCTTTACTTTATCTATATTCTCAACAGGCAACCAATCATCCATATTACCATAGGCAGACTTATCAATTTTAAAAGGCTCGATTTCTTCAAAATCGTTTATTGAAATCAAAACTAAGTATCTTTTCCCTGCAAATCTTTTTTTCAAACCAGAGTCGAGCTGTAATTTATCTTGATTTTGTTCCACTAAATTAATGGATTCTTCTTTTGTTAAAATATCAGAATTGAGCACATTATCAACTATAGCTTTACCCTTAACAAATCCATCTCCTTTATTCTCAATGAAATATAATACATCTGATTTATATACACGTCCATATGGTATTTTGCGTCCCATGGCCCCGCGAATTATCATTGTTTTTTTACCATTTCTTAAATTCTCAAACTCCTTAGCCTTGTAATCAAGATATACTACATTATCCATAATAATTAGATTATATATTTCTTACTTAATTTATTTACATTAACCCAAAAGTATACCAATATTTCAATCCAGTAGAGTCAGATGAATATATTTAATGTTTGTTTTCTTTATTTAACTTGTTAGATAAGATTATTACACATTCCTTAATGTCTTTCTCTATTTTCCCATATGTTTCCATTATGTTTTTATATAGAAAACATATATAAAACATATACATATTATAGATTGAATGTAGATCAATTTGATTTGATAAATGCAGAATATGTAATAAAGTGCAGAATTAGAAATAGGTATTTATGGCAAGTTTTAAAAATTCATTTGTTTGAATATTGTATAAATAGGTATTTTTTGTCTACTTTGCGAAAGAGTTTCTATACATTGTAAAAGTGGAATATAATAGATGAAAAATTATTATCTTTGCGACTTCAATTAAAACATCAATTATTAAAAGTAATGGCAAAGGTATTGAAGGAGCTCACTCCTAGGAGCAAAGATTTCTCACAATGGTATCAGGATTTGGTTATCAAAGCGGATAT
Organism: Fermentimonas sp.; assembly: GCA_035307185.1. Classification (GTDB taxonomy): domain Bacteria; phylum Bacteroidota; class Bacteroidia; order Bacteroidales; family Dysgonomonadaceae; genus Proteiniphilum. Next base: position 1,424 of record DATGMV010000064.1, read on the forward strand.
GGCCGAGAACTCGGCTGTTAGAGGTTGTATGGTTATAAAGCCGTATGGCTACGCTATTTGGGAAAAGATGCAGCGTCAGTTAGATGATATGTTTAAAGAAACAGGTCATATGAATGCATATTTCCCTATTTTTATACCTAAATCGTATCTAAGTAGAGAGGCCGAACATGTGGAAGGCTTTGCCAAAGAGTGTGCTGTTGTTACTCACTACCGTTTGAAAAATGATCCCAATGGTGGAGGTGTAATTGTTGATCCTGCTGCTAAACTCGAAGAGGAGTTAGTAGTACGACCAACTTCAGAGACCATTATTTGGAGTACATATAAAAACTGGATTCAGTCGTACCGCGACCTTCCACTACTTATTAACCAATGGGCTAATGTGGTGCGATGGGAGATGCGTACAAGGCTGTTCCTTAGAACTACCGAATTCCTTTGGCAAGAGGGTCACACTGCTCATGCTACTAAAGAAGAGGCAGTTGAAGAGACCGAAAAGATGATAAATGTTTATTCGGAGTTTGCCGAGAAGTATATGGCAATGCCGGTTGTTAAGGGATTTAAGTCTGAGTCGGAAAGGTTTGCAGGTGCAATTGATACTTATACAATTGAGGCGTTGATGCAGGACGGTAAAGCTCTGCAATCGGGTACTTCGCATTTCTTGGGTCAGAATTTTGCCAAAGCATTTGATGTTCAGTTTGCCGATCAGAATGGTAAGTTAGAGCATGTTTGGGCTACTTCATGGGGTGTTTCTACAAGGTTGATTGGTGCACTTATTATGACTCACTCCGATGATAACGGATTGGTGCTGCCTCCAAAGTTAGCTCCATATCAAGTGGTTATTGTGCCAATCTACAAGAATAAAGAGCAGCTTGATCTTATAAACGAAAAGGTGGCAGGCATAGTAGAGAAACTGAAAGCTTTGGGTGTAAGTGTTAAATATGATAACGCCGATAATAAAAAGCCGGGCTGGAAATTTGCTGAGTATGAACTTAAAGGTGTGCCTGTGCGACTTGCCATTGGTGGCAGGGATCTTGAGAATAATACTATTGAGGTTGCAAGACGCGACACATTGACCAAAGAGACTCTTTCTTGCGACGGTATTGAAGCTCACATCAAATCGCTCTTAGATGAGATTCAGGATAATATATTTAAGAAAGCATATGATTTCCGCACATCACAAACACGTGAGGTAGATTCTTATGATGATTTTAAGGTGGAGATAGAGAAGGGTGGATTCCTGCTTTGCCACTGGGATGGAACACCTGAGACCGAGGAGCAGATTAAGAATGATACAAAAGCAACAATTCGTTGCATTCCTCTTGAAGGCGATAAGACACCGGGTAAATGCATGGTAACCGGTAAGCCCTCTGCGCAAAGAGTTATATTTGCACGTTCATACTAAATAATTGTGCAGAAATATGGTATCTGCAAAAGATTGGATTTCGGCATTTAGACTTCGCACACTTTTTTTAGCAGTTTCTACTGTAATTCTTGGTAGTGGATTGGCTTTACGTGAGGGTGAGCAGGATATTTTTGTCACTGTTTTTGCTCTCATACTGGCGGTTGCAATTCAGATTTTGGCAAATTTGGCAAACGATCTTGGCGATTATCAAAAGGGTACGGATGTTACGGGGAAACGAGTGGGACCAACTCGGGCATTGCAAGGCGGATCTATATGTGTGAGGGATATGAGATTTGCAATTGCATTTTTTATTTTCATTTCTGTTTTGTCGGGTGGACTGCTGGTGTATAAGGCTGCTCCTTTTGTTACCCCATACGAAGCAACAATTTTAATGGTTGTGGGATTGCTCTGCATCTTTGCAGCTCTTTTCTACACAATTGGTAAGCATGCCTATGGGTACAACGGTTGGGGCGATTTACTGGCCTTTATATTCTTTGGTCCAATACCTGTAATTGGAACTTACTACCTTCACACTCACACATTAGATGCAGTACCACTGCTGCCGGCTGTTGGATTGGGAATTATAAGCACAATGATTCTGAACGTTAACAACATGCGCGATATCGATAATGACAGAGCTTCGGGCAAAAGAACGGTTGGAACTAAGCTTGGACTGCCAAAAGCAAAGTTTTATCACTCAATACTTACTTTCTCATCCTTTTTCTGCTTTCTTGCTTACAACAATATTTTTGATTCCCTTCCATGGTATAGACATATTTACCTACTCTCCTATCTTATTCTTTTTAAGGTGCTAAGAGATATAAAACAGAAAAAAGCACATGAGTTAGACCCCTATTTAAAAGTAACTGCATTATCGGGGTTACTTATTACCATCGCTTTCGTTATTTGTATAAATATTTAGGAATTTGAATGCTGAAATTTGCTGCATTAAACACAAATTGTGCAAATGAAAAGATAAACTAAGGCTGCCATTCCCGCTCCGGCAATGGGTGCAAAAACAGGTATCCATGCATACTTCCAGTCATTATCATCTTTATTATTAAAGGGAATAAATGTATGCACAATTCTTGGTCCAAGGTCTCGTGCAGGATTAATTGCATATCCTGTAGTTCCTCCCAAACTAAGTCCGATTGAGAAAACTACTAAAGCAACCGGTAGTGCTCCAAGTGATCCCAGACCAACCTTACTGCTTCCCAGATATTCGTACTGCAATTGTGGTAATGAGATTAGTAATACAGCCAATACCAAAACAAATGTACCAATGAATTCAGAGAAAAAATTGTTTGGGTAATTCCTGATAGCCGGATCAGTGCAAAAACAGGCCTTTTTAATTCCTGGTGTGGTTGTGATTTTGAAATGCTCTTTAAAATATATATATACCGTAAAAGCACCCAGCATTGCCCCCAATATTTGAGCCAGTATGAATGGGAATACTTTAGCCCAATCAAACAGTCCGCTGAAAGCCAATCCCAAGGTTACTGCCGGGTTAATATGAGCACCACTGATATCTGCTGTAAGTAGTACAGCAACAAACACTGCCAACGCCCATCCTGTTGTGATTACAATCCACCCACTTCCATGGCTTTTAGTTTGCTTGAGATTCACATTAGCTACAGTACCATTTCCAAGCAAAATTAAAATAAATGTACCGAAAAACTCTCCTAAAAGTTCACTCATAGTTGTTTGATTTTAATCACAATTTTCTCACATCACAAATTGCGCTATTAACCTTCTGTATTTATTTATATTAAATGCAAATTAAACCGGATTGTTCCAGTTTTTACTACGCTCGATTGCTTTCTTCCAATTGGATATTGTTTTTTCAATTTCTAATTCTTTTGGATGGGGAGTAAATTTTCGGTCAATTTGCCATTGATTTTTTAATTCTTCGATATCTTTCCAGTAACCAACTGCCAGACCGGCGAAATAGGCTGCACCGAGTGCTGTTGTTTCGGTAATCTTTGGTCGTATTACATTTCGTCCGATTGCATCGGACTGTATTTGCATTAAGAGATTGTTTACTGCAGCACCACCATCGACTCGTAGTTCACTTAATTCGATTTCGGAATCAGATACCATAGTCTCAATCACTTCCATTGAACGGAAGGCAATAGCCTCGAGTGCCGCCCTCGCTATATGAGCTTTCCCCGTACCACGGGTGAGACCAATAATTGTTCCGGTAGCATATTGATCCCAGTGTGGAGCGCCCAATCCTACAAAACCTTGAACAAATGTAACGCCACCGTTATTTTCCACTTCGCTCGCCAATACTTCTATTTCAGATGAAGAACTGATAATTCCCAACTGGTCGCGTAGCCATTGAACTAAAGCGCCTCCAATAAAAATACTACCTTCGAGCGCATAGGTTACTTCGTTACCTATTTGCCAGCCTATGGTGGTGAGGAGTTTGTTTTTAGATGCTACGGGTTTATCTCCGGTATTCATTACCACAAAACAACCGGTGCCATATGTGTTTTTAACCATCCCTTTTTCAGTACACATTTGACCAAAGAGAGCTGCTTGTTGGTCTCCGGCAATACCGGCTATGGGTATTTTTTCTCCAAAATAGTCAGCTTTAGTATGACCATATATCTGACTGCTGGGTTTTACTTCGGGCAACATTTCA
>DATGMV010000065.1:0-15800 GCA_035307185.1 Fermentimonas sp.
TGATTCTTAAAGGATGACATCCATGCACCGGAACGTTTACTTTTACGGGGGTGAAAATCGGTATATAAAACAGAAAGAAATTTGCCATTCTCATCCATCACATCAAATGCTTCCACCTCAGAATTATAAACTTCAATATCATCATTCTTCTTAAATTGAAGTCCATACAAATCTGTTGCTAAACCGAACACGCCTTGCTTAACCCTTTCCAGTTCAAAATAGGGTCGGGTCATCTCATCGTTCACACCAAACATACTATCCTTTAGTTTATCTGAATAAAAGCTCCAATCCCACGATTGAATATAAATTGGATTGCCTTCCATTTCACCGGCAAATTCTTGTACTGCTTTAACTTCTTCTTGCGCTATTGGTGTAAAGGATTCTGCTAACTTGTCGAGAAGTCCAAATACTCCCTCTGCACTCTTTGCCATTCTGTTTTTCAACACATAGTCAGAGTAACTATTATAACCTAAAAGTTTAGCAATTTCGAGACGGATATTTACAATCTTTTGTACAATTTCGCGATTATCAAATTGCCCACCCATCACATTCTTTGTATTATAAGCCATGTAAAGCTTTTCGCGAAGGTCTCTCCTTGATGAGTACTGCATAAAGCCCACGTAACTCGGACCGGTTAGATCGAAAATCCACCCCCCTTTTTCTTTAGACTTTGCTTTTGCCGCAGCAGCGTCAATCAGACTCTTTGGCAAACCTGCCAAATCATCTTCTTCGGTAAGCAGCATCTCATAAGCATTTGTTTCACGCAAAACATTTTGACCAAACTCTAAAGTGGCTTTGCTCAGTTCCATAGAGAGCTCTCGATATTTCTCTTTACCCTCTGTCGACAAGGTAGCACCACTATTTTCGAATCCTTCGTAGTATTTCTCTACTAAGCGTTTTTGCTCATTTGATAACGCCAATTCATCTCGCTTTTCAAAAATATATTTTACGCGACTGAATAGTTTTTCATTCAGATTTATATAATTTGAGTGCATGGATAGCTTGGGACTCATTCGCTGAGATATTTCCATCATCTCATCATTACTTTCTGTGCCAAGCAGGTTATAAAACACACTGCTTACACGAGTGAGCATTTCGCCTGCATACTCCATTTTCTCTATTGTATTTGAAAAAGTGGCAACCTCGATATTATTAGCGATATCATCAATTTCTGCCTTGTGCTCCGCAATTGCTTTTTCAAAAGCCGGCTCAAAATGTTCAATCTTTATTCTACTGAAAGGTGCTGTTCCGTGAGGACCGTCAAAGGGTTTGTAAAAAGGATTTTCTCCTGCTCCAACTACTGTTGTCATCATTATAAATAAAATTAATATCTCTTTTCTCATAGAGTTTCGTTTTAGGATTACAAATATAACACTCGATATGCAAATATTCCAATTGAATTTGCTATTTCATCGGTACAAAATCAATGAATGGGTCGGATTAACAATGTCAATCTACAGAGTTGATACAGTGTTACTACAGAGTTGATACAGTGTTGATCCGAAGATGGTATTTGCATTACCCGGGTATTGCAATAATTAATAGCTGTATTTATCACTTATAACTTCTTATTATTTTGTACATTTTATTTAAATAGCCTATTTTTGAACAGTACTAATTAATAACATTAAAACCAATGACAAAAAACATAACACAGGTAGTGATATGCACCATATTTCTATTACTAACAGCAACGACCGTTATTTCAGCAAAAAGCAATGAAAGCCACGTTCACAAAATTTCTTCGTTCAATATCAGAATGGATACCCCAAATGATGGTGATGATGCATGGCCAAACAGAAAGGAGATGGTTAAAGGTATAATTAGATTTCATGATCTGGATATAATTGGCACACAGGAAGGTTTTAAACACCAGCTTGATGATATTCTTGAATTACCCGATTATGCATATGTGGGAGGTGGAAGGGACGACGGTAAGGATAAGGGCGAGCATTCTGCTATTATTTACAGAAAAGACAAATATGAAGTTATTGAAAATGGCGACTTCTGGTTTTCGGAAACTCCCAACATTCCGGGTAAAGGATGGGATGCTACTTGTTGCAATCGCATATGTTCATGGGCAAAATTCAAGGTTATAAAAACAGGAAAAGAGTTTTACGTTTTCAACTCACACTACGACCATCAGGGGCAGGTGGCACGTAAAAACTCTTCTCTATTGCTTTTAGAAAAAATAAAAGAGATAGCAGGTGACTTTCCTGTTTTTGCAACAGGAGATTTTAATGCTACTCCCGACTCTGAGCCAATTCAGACACTTAGTAAATCGGGGTTTCTACTGGATTCATATATGATTACTAAAGAACCTCCATACGGAACGGTTGGAACATTCAACTCATTTCAACTCAATGCCCCTATGAAGAACCGTATAGATTATATATGGGTTACTTCCGGCATTGAGGTAAAAAAATATGGGGTTCTTAATGATGTTCACTACGGACATTTTCCATCAGACCATTTCCCCGTGGTTATTGAAGCTAAGTTTTGAAGCCTATTAATTAAGACAGCTTACCTAATGCTTCTTTTATTCTTGCTATAGCTCTTTTGATATTTTCATCTGAGGTAGCATATGAAATTCTTATGCATCCGGGTGCACCAAAGGCGTCACCTCCTACACAGGCAACATGTGCTTCTTCAAGTATATACATAGCAACATCTGTAGCGGTTTCAATTGTTTTACCGTTGTATGATTTGCCCAAATAACTCTTGCATTCAGGGAAGATATAAAATGCACCCATAGGGTAATTTACATTTAGACCCGGAATTTCTTTTAAAAGATCTACCACAAGATCTCGGCGTCTTTCAAAAGCTACTTTCATTTCACTTACACACGACTGGTCACCGGTGTAGGCTGCGAGTGCAGCTTTTTGTGATATTGATGATGGTCCGGATGTATACTGTCCTTGAAGCATGGTGCATGCCGAAGCAATCCATTGCGGTGCAGCAATCCATCCTATTCTCCAGCCGGTCATAGCATATCCTTTAGATACTCCGTTTACTATTACTACCCTATCGAATATCTTAGTGAATTGTGCTATTGATTCGTGCTCACCAACATAAGTAATATGCTCGTATATTTCATCGGCAATTACATATAAATTTTTATGGTTCTCAATCACTTCTGCAATTGCAGCCAATTCATCTTTTGAGTAAACACTCCCAGTTGGATTTGAAGGAGAGCACAATATAAGTGCTTTTGTTTTTGGTGTAATGGCTTTTTCCAGCTGTTGAGGTGTGATTTTAAAATCTTGTTCTATTCCTGCATGAACAAACACCGGTTTACCTTCTGCCAGTTTTACCATCTCGGGATAACTTACCCAGTAGGGGGAAGGAATGATAACCTCGTCATCTTTATCGATAATTGAAAGTAAAACGTTGCATATAGACTGTTTAGCACCTCCTGAAACAACTATTTGAGCTGGTGTGTACTCAAGATCATTTTCTTTTTTAAGCTTGTCGCATATAGCTTTTTTAAGATCTGGGAATCCGGCAACAGGCGAGTAAAAAGAAAAGTTATCTTCTATCGCTTTCTTTGCAGCTTCTTTTATATGATCGGGAGTAAAAAAGTCGGGTTCACCAACACTCATATTAATAACATCAACACCTTGAGCTTTCAGCTCATTGCTTTTCTGAGCCATCGCAAATGTTTCAGATGGCGAAAGAGCAGATAATCTTGCAGACAATAAATCCATAATAAAATATTACTTTATGTTATTTAACGCCCCAAAGATATATAATAATCACACAATATTGCATCTTTTTCTAAGATTTTGACAAAATAAAGTAGAAATAATATACAAATAGAAAACTTGATGTAAGACTAACGAAAGGTGTTAAAACAAAAAAAGCCGCCTTTTGGGCAGCCTCTATTCTCATACATCAGCATACTTGCAGGCCTTTCCTGCTTTCTGCTCTAATAATTTAGATCTTTAGAAAGATCATTTTAGCTTGCTAAGCGCAAACTTGCTCTCATTCTACGGAATCTGTTTTGTAAACTACGAATTCTGTTCAATCTGTTCGCTCGATATGAAACAGGACCGTTTGAAATGTTTTGCTCCAGATATTTAATCTGAGCTAAAATCTCTTCCTGAGACAAAACTTCTTCTCTTGATAGGTTTTTGATTGTCATAATATTCCCTTTCTTTAAAATTAAACTTATGATTCATCGGCAAACCGTTACTTAAGAACCTTTTCAATATGTAGTGATAACCTAAATATGATTCTAAACAACTCGCTCGCCATTTAAATCGATACAAAGATACAATAATTTATATGTTATACAACATATAACTGATAGATTTTGAAATAGTGATATAAATTGAATCTATTGGAATAACCTTATTAAAAGAGAGTTATGGTATATTTCGGTATTTTGCGGAAGCGGGGGGATTCGAACCCCCGGTACAGTTACCCGTACGGCAGTTTAGCAAACTGCTGGTTTCAGCCACTCACCCACACTTCCTTTTGGCTATTTTGCTGAAATCGGATGCAAATATACATGATTGTTTTCAACTTTTCAAAGAAAAACTATTTTTTAAATGCGAATATGCTATTTTTGTGCAACAAGATTAAATGTTTAGTTAAAAACTAACCAATGGAACAGTTGAAGAAGAAAAGAAATAGGAGGAAAACAGTTATATGGACTGTATCAATTTTACTATTGTCAATAATTGCTATTGCAACCTTTACATACAGTTTGATTTTTAAATCTATAGAATTAGCCGAAGCAGAATACATATATATAGATGAAAAAAAAGATTACGAAGAGGTAATTGATCAGCTACAGGAAAAAGTGGACTTACCGAATGAAGGTGTTTTCAGATTTCTTTCAGAAAGAATGAATTACCCTAATATGGTTAAAACTGGTAGGTACTTAGTTGAGGATGGTATGAATATGCCAGATTTGATACGCAGGTTACGTTCAGGCAGTCAGGAACCGGTAAATCTCACATTCAATAACATAAGAACTATGGAGAATTTGGCAGGCAGACTTTCAGCACAGTTGATGACTGATAGCATTTCTATTCTTAGAATACTTAAAGACTCTGCAGTGGCAGAGACATATGGATTTAATGAGCACACCTTTGGAGCAATGTTCATACCTAACACTTATGAGGTTTATTGGGACACAAGTGTTGAAAACTTAATTAAAAGGATGAAAAGTGAGTATGAATCATTTTGGAATAGTAACCGTAGAGCAAAAGCTGAAAAACTTGGACTAACACCGGTTGAGGTTACTACTCTTGCCTCTATTGTGGAGGAGGAGGCAACATATGCTGATGAATATCCAATTGTTGCAGGTCTTTACATAAACAGACTTAAGAAGGGGATGAGATTGGAGGCTGACCCTACCGTAAAGTTTGCCGTAGGAGATGCATCACTTCGACGAATTTTGTACAAACACCTTGAGATTGAATCTGCTTACAATACCTATAAAAACGATGGACTTCCCCCAGGACCTATTAGAATACCTTCTACAATATCTATAGACGCCACTTTGTCACCTGCTGAGCACAAGTACCTGTTCATGTGTGCAAAGGATGATCTTTCTGGTAGGCACAACTTTGCCATTACTCACGCAGAGCATGCAAGAAATGCAAGGGCTTACCAGAAGGCGTTGAATGAAAGAGGTATTTATTAAGTTTAAAACTCAATTTCGTCTGGATGAGCACCTGTACGATGGACTTTATTTAGTTTATCTATTTGCTTTATTTCTTCTTCTGTTAGTTCAAAGTCGAAAATATTTAAGTTTTCAGCCTGCCTCTCTTCATTCGACGATTTTGGTATTGGCACTATTCCTTTCTGAATGTTCCATCTGAGTACTACCTGAGCAGGTGATTTACCATACTTGCCACCAATCCATATCAGAACTTCATCTTTTAGCAAGGGCACCTTACTGCTACCAAGAGGACTCCAGGCCTCTGGTACAATATTATGCTTCTTGCAGTAATCTATAACATCACCCTGAGTAAGGTATGGGTGCAGCTCCACTTGATTAACTACAGGCGTAATTGTTGCAGTTTTTAAAACCTCCTCCATGTGATGGATAAGATGGTTGCTTAGTCCGATTGATTTAACCTTTCCTGACATATATATTTTCTCCATCTCCTTCCAAGTGGATTCTATCATGCCCTTTACAGGCCAATGCACGAGATAAAGATCTAAATAATCAATTCCCAAATTATGTAGACTGCCATCGAAAGCTTCCAGAATTTGATTGTTTAAAATATCGCTCCCCCATAGCTTTGTGGTTATAAATATATCTTCTCGTGGAATTCCGCTTTCACGAATAGCCTTACCTATAGGTTTCTCATTGATATATAATGTTGCTGTGTCGATATGACGATAACCAAGATCTAATGCTGTTCTTACAGCATTGTATACATCTTCGTGGGTTCGACCTATCTTATATGTTCCAAGTCCAAGCGCAGGTATCTCAATTCCATTGTTTAATCTAAATGTTTTCATATTTTTTTTCAGTTTTACTTAACAGATTTGAGTCTTTTTAGAACCATTTCTTTATCGTTGTGTATTTGTTCTACCAACTTGTCCATAGAACTGAACTTACTGTCTTCACGGATAAAATCAATAAACTCAACTTTAAGTGATTGATTGTACAAATCGGCATCAAAATTAAATATATTTACCTCAACACTAACTTGAGGGTCGTCATGAAGTGTGGGACGTTTACCTATATATAGCATTCCCTCATATATTATATCTCTTATGTGCACCAATACTGCATATACGCCCAACTTTGGAATAACTTTAAACCTTTCCCATGATCTAATATTTGCCGTTGGGAAGCCAATTGTTCTGCCTACTTGATAGCCTTCTACTATTTTACCGGATAGTGTATAATTATAAGACAGTAAACTGTTTACCTTCTCGATATCACCCGCTTTGAGAAGTCTGCGTATCTTTGTTGAGCTTACACTTTCTCCATTAAGCTTAAACTCTTTCGCTTGAATTACATTCATCCCAACTTCTTCTCCATACTTCTGATATTCGGGAAATCCATCTGACCTGTTTCGACCAAATCTATGGTCGTAACCTACTAAAAGCGTGTGCAATCCTATATCATTTTTAAGCACTTGCTGCATGAAATCTTTGGCAGACAGCTTTGAGAGGTCTACCGTAAACGGCAGACTTATACAATAATCTACACCAGTTGTTGCCAATTGTTCAATTTTTTCATCATAACCGCAAAGGAGTGCCGGTTGATAATCGGCCTGAAGAACTTTTCGTGGATGTACCGGGAACGTTATAACCGCAGACGGCAAACCCAAACGTATGGCTTCTTCTTTTACCTGTTTCACAAGATGACGATGCCCTATGTGAACACCATCAAAAAAACCGATGGTGCCAACAAATGACCCGCCCATTATACTTTTACCAGTAAGATCAATTAGTTCCAAAATAGACTCTTTAATATGTTTTTTTGTTACCATTAAACACCTTATCACGACTTTTAGTTTAGATTCAAACTATGCCTCAATTGGCGATAAATGGTAAAATAACCAATATATTTAACTACAATTTATAATATTTCAATACCTTTGTAAATATAAAATGTAAAACTAACAAGTTTAATTCTATTAAGAGTAATATGATGAGAAATAATTTTATTTTAATTTGTACTATTGCGATGGTTGCTTTAACAACTTCTTGTAGCGATAAGGCGGCACACAACACGCTTACAAAACAAGAAATTAATGATGGATGGGAACTTCTGTTTGATGGAACTACATTAAACGGATGGCGTGATTATAATGGAGAAAGCTTGACTGCTCCATGGTTTGCAGAAGACGGTATGATTCAGGCTAAAGGCGAAGGAGCCGATGAACATGGATATATCGTGACAGAAAAAGTGTACGAGAATTTTGAATTGGTTTGGGACTGGAGGATTGCCGATGGAGGTAATAGCGGAGTTCTATATCATGTAGTGGAGCATCCTAAATTTGCGGTGCCCTATGTAACTGGTCCAGAGTATCAATTAATTGATGAGCTCAATTTTCCTGAGCCTCTTGAAGATTGGCAAAAAACAGCGGCTGATTATGCTATGTATACAACCGATCCAGAAAAAACAATTATTAAACCTGCCGGTGAGTGGAATACTTCTAAAATAGTTTTTGATAATGGTCATGTTGAACATTGGCTTAACGGTGAAAAGGTTGTTGAATTTGAAGCATGGACAGAAGATTGGTTTGAACGTAAGAACAGCGGAAAGTGGGAAAATGCACCAGAGTATGGTTTAGCTCGAAAAGGTGTTATATGCTTGCAAGACCACGGCTCTGCAGCATGGTTCAGAAACGTAAAGATTAAAGAACTACCACGCAAAACTAAAGAAGTTAACTTGTTTAACGGAACAGATCTACATGGATGGGAAGTTTATGGAACAGAAAAATGGTATGTTGAAGATGGACTATTAGTATGCGAAAGCGGTCCTGACAAACAGTATGGCTACCTTGCAACTCGTGAATACTATGACGACTTCGATTTGACTGTTGAGTTTAAACAAGAAGCTGATGGTAATTCTGGCGTTTTTATTCGCTCATTTGTTGAGCCTGGTGCTATAGTAAATGGTTGGCAGGTTGAGGTTGCTCCAAAAGGCAATGATACTGGTGGCATTTATGAATCTTATGGTCGCGGATGGCTTGTGCAAATTGAAGACGAAAAGGAAGAAATACTAAAAGAGGGCGATTGGAACACTTTGCGAATTTTAGTACAGGGTGATAATGTAAAGACTTACCTTAATGGTGAGGAAATGGTTGATCTTACCGATAATAAGATTGGCAAGGCTCAGGGTCGTATAGCACTCCAAATACATGATGGCGGTGGCATTAAAGTACTTTGGAGAAACCTTAAGCTTCAGACATTATAATTATTATAAATATTTTGCGTTATAGAGGGTGAGAATTTAAATATTCTCACCCTCTATCATTATATTTGGCACCATTATTGCACCTATAATATAATGATAGAGCTAAAAATATTTATATGCAGTTTTTCAGAAAAAACAATCTATCTTTGTAACATTAACCCACTTAAAGCAAATAATGGCGGAAAGAAACGAACTATTACAGAATATTGTTGAAGGTATTCAAGAAAAAAAAGGGAAAAACATCAACATCATAAGTTTGAAAGAAGTAACGGGTGCTATCTGTGACTATTTTGTCATTTGTGAAGGAAATTCACCTACACAGGTTTCTGCTTTAGCTGAATCTGTTGAAAAAATTTTAAAAGAGAATATTAAAGAAAGTCCAATTCGTGTTCAGGGCAAACAACAATCTGAGTGGATCGGCATGGATTATGGAAATGTGATTGTTCACATTTTTCTTCCTGAACTAAGAAATTTTTATAATTTGGATTTGCTCTGGGAAGATGCAGTTTCAGAGCGTATTCCTTCAATAGATTAAAACTTATTTCTAAACAAATTGTTAATAATATTTCGGGCACATCATTATGTAATAAATCCGAACAATTCCTATAACAACGAGATAAAAACCAAATGAGCAGTACTAATAGAGATAATCAGAAAGGTAAACAACCTACTATGCGCCCTAAGTTAGGAGGGAGCAACAACCCTAAACGTCCATTTAATCCGTATTGGGTATATGCCATCGTTTTGGCTATACTTATGGGTATGTATTTTTTTGGTCAAGACAATACAGTTAAAGAAGTTACATGGTCTGATTTCCAGGAATATGTAAGAGACAACAGAGTAGAAAGCATAGTCATATATAATAATAAAGAGACAGCTGAGGCCATAATAAGAGATGAATCTGTTGAACACGTCTTTGGCAATACATTAAGATCGGGTAGAACACCAATTATATTAGTTAAAGGTCCTTCTCCTGATGCTATTTCAGAATACATAGATTTAGTTAAAAGCGAAGAAAAGTATGACATAGAAGTACGCTTCGACACCACCTCAGAAGTATGGGGAGTATTGCTAACTTTTCTGCCCTTTTTACTGCTTATAGTTTTCTGGATATGGATGATGCGCAGGATGCAAGGTGGTGCCGGAGGTGGCAGTGGTGGTGTATTTAATGTTGGAAAATCAAAAGCACAGTTATTCGATAAAGATTCGAGTCAGAAAGTAACTTTTAAAGATGTTGCCGGCTTATCTGAAGCGAAAGAAGAAGTTCAGGAGATAGTAGAATTTCTTAAAAGTCCAAATAACTACACTAATCTGGGGGGCAAGATTCCCAAAGGAGCACTGCTTGTTGGTCCTCCCGGTACAGGTAAAACATTACTTGCAAAAGCTGTAGCAGGAGAAGCTAATGTGCCTTTTTTCTCTATCTCCGGATCCGACTTCGTAGAGATGTTTGTTGGAGTTGGAGCATCGCGCGTACGCGACCTTTTCCGTCAAGCTAAAGAGAAAGCGCCTTGTATAGTTTTTATAGATGAGATAGATGCTGTGGGTAGAGCACGTGGTAAGAATACTAACTTCGGCTCTAACGATGAACGTGAAAACACTCTTAATCAATTACTAACAGAGATGGATGGGTTTGGTTCTAACAGCGGTGTAATTATTCTTGCTGCTACTAACCGTGCCGACGTACTTGATAAAGCGTTATTGCGTGCAGGTAGGTTTGACAGACAGATATATGTTGAACTGCCCGACCTGAATGATCGTAAAGAGATTTTTAAAGTTCACTTACGTCCTATAAAAATTGACGAATCTATTGATGTTGATTTTTTAGCTCGACAGACACCGGGATTTTCAGGTGCTGATATTGCAAATGTTTGTAATGAAGCAGCATTAATTGCAGCACGAAATAAGAAGAAGTTTGTTCAGAAAGACGACTTCATGAGCGCTGTAGACCGCATCGTGGGTGGTTTGGAAAAGAAAAATAAGATAATAACTCAGGATGAAAAGAAAACAATTGCAATACACGAAGCAGGTCACGCTACGCTCAGCTGGTTTCTGGAGCATGCTAACCCATTGGTGAAAGTAACAATTGTTCCAAGGGGTAAAGCTCTTGGTGCTGCCTGGTATCTTCCTGAAGAACGCCAGATTACTACCAAGGAACAAATGCTTGACGAGATGTGCGCATTATTAGGAGGTAGGGCAGCCGAAGAGGTATTTATAGGCGAGATTTCATCGGGAGCAATGAACGATCTTGAACGTGTGACCAAACAGGCATATGCAATGATTACCTATATGGGAATGAGCGAGAAGCTTGCAAATCTTAGTTATTACGATTCCTCCGGACAAGAATATCAATTCTCTAAACCTTATAGTGACGAAACAGCAAAACTAATTGATTCTGAGGTTAAAGCCATGATTGCAAAACAATATGAAAGAGCAAAACAGATTTTAACCGACAAGAAAGATGGTCATAACGAGCTTGCTAAAATTCTTCTAAAGAGAGAGATTATTTATGCAACTGACTTGGAAGAAATATTTGGTAAACGTTTATGGAAATCAAGATCAGAAGAGATACTCGACAAGAAAGAAGAGGGAGAAGAGGAACTTCCAAGTAAAAAACCTGTTGGTTCCAAGGAAAATGTATTTATCCACACTGAGAAAGATGGAGAAGAAGAGAAAGATATACATAACAACCAAGTTAATGTAGAGAAAGAAAAAGAGATAAATAAAGAAAAAGAACAATAGACAGTTTTAATAACATTAAAACACTTAACCTAACGGATTGATTATCAATAATCAATCCGTTTTTTTATTCCTCACCTGCTTCAATAAGTATACATGTTCAATAAAACAATAACGAACAATAAGCTACTATTTCCGTTATATATCTAAAGTTTAAAACGAAGAAATATGAGAGCATTTCAATCTTATCTTATAAGTGGAATATTAGCAATGGCATTAGTAAGTTGCAATAATTCAAAAGCTCAGAATAGTGAAAACAATTCAAAAAATAGTACAAATATGAAATTCGAAAAAGTAGCATTACCTTATGAAACCGATGCATTAGAGCCGGTTATCAGCAAACAAACAGTAGAACTGCACTATGGCAAGCACCATCAGGCGTATGTTGACAATCTTAACAAATTGGTTGTAGGAACAAAATTTGAAAATGCTGATCTTGAAACAGTAGTAAAAGAAAGTGACGGTGCAATATTTAACAATGCCGGTCAGATTTTAAATCATAACATTTACTTCCCATCATTTAAGAAAGATGGTGGTGGCGAGCCTAAAGGAAAATTAGCAGAAGCTATAAATAGCCAATTCGGTTCTTTCGAGAAATTTAAAGAAGAATTTAATGCAGCAGGTGTTGGTGTATTTGGTTCAGGTTGGGTATGGTTAGCAAAAGATTCTAACGGTACTCTTTCAATAAACAAAGAAAGCAACGCAGGAAACCCTATTACAAAAGGTTTAACTCCAATACTTGGCTTTGATGTGTGGGAACACTCTTACTATCTTGACTACCAAAATCGTCGTGCAGAGCACTTGAGTGAACTTTGGAAGATTATCGATTGGGACGTAGTAAGTGCTCGATACTAAATATACTAAGTTTACAAACTAAGTTGTACTAAATATAAAACTTAGGTTATTAAAAAAGGAGTGAATGTAAATTTTCACTCCTTTTTCTTTTATATTATTTTTCTATTATCTCATCATAATGCCAGTTAGCATTCTCCCCGAATGCTCTGTCTGTCTTCTGGCTGAGAAGAAAAGCTCCTGCTTTTCATAAGTGCAAAGTTCTGTTGTCTCAATATTTTCCTCCGGAACTCCAAGATCTACAAGTACTCTTCGATTGATTTCCATAAGATTAATATGATATTTTGATGTAGACTTCTTTTTAACACAAACTGCTGGATCAGACATATCATAACCACTTTTTATTAGTTCTTCGACTACCTCATCCCCCACTTCGTAATGCTTAATACTTATTGACGGTCCGACACCGACAATCATATCTTGAGTTGATGAGCCATAATGAGTCTGCATTTCAGAAATAGTGTTGTTGACAATTCTACCGGAAGTTCCTTTCCATCCAGCATGAATTGCAGCTATAACCTCTCTCTTTTTGTCGTATATAATAATTGGGACGCAGTCGGCCGTTGTAGCACAAACGAACTTCTCTTTTTTATCTGTAATTACTGCATCAATACCATACATTGTTTCTATAGCAGTGCTGTGGTCTAAAGAAAGAAATGCATCATCTACTTTAAGTACATTTGAACTATGTGTTTGGTGTGGTATTATAAAGTCGTTGATATCCATATAAAACATATTTGCAAGAATTTTGCGGTTTTCAAATATGTTCAATGGACTGTCATCAGAATAGTTACCCATATTAAATGATGAGTACGTGCCATTGCTTACTCCACCAACCCTTGTTGTAGAAAAATGCTCTAACTCTTTAAGCCTGCTGAAATTTTCAAACTGTAAGAGGTTTTTATGCTGTTGGTGTTGTTTCATAACTTTATTCATCTTCGGAAATTGAGAGCTCATCATCTTCCGACTCAAATTCAATTGTTGAGATATCAAGGTTTCTGTGAACTAACCCTTTGCGAGTTAACGACTTAGGAATATACACGTCTGAATTGAGTTCTTTCCACAACATATCTTTTAGTTGTGTTATACCTTTTCCGGTTACTGAAGAAATGAAAATTGAAGGAATGTTAGGTAGCTCTTTTGTTATCTCACTTATCAACTCTTCATCGAGCATATCAGATTTTGAAATTGCAAGTAAGTGTGTTTTATCTAACAACTCAGGATTATACTCTTTTAATTCATTTAAAAGGATACTATACTCTCTTTTTATATCATCACTGTCAGCAGGTATAATGAATAATAAAATTGAGTTCCTTTCAATATGACGCAAAAATCTTATTCCTAAACCTTTTCCTTCACTTGCTCCTTCTATTATACCGGGGATATCTGCCATAACGAAAGATTTACCATCTCGATATTCTACAATCCCTAAATTGGGTACAAGCGTTGTAAATGGGTAATCTGCAATTTTTGGTTTAGCTGCGGAAACAACTGAAAGGAGGGTCGATTTTCCTGCATTTGGAAAACCAACAAGTCCAACATCTGCAAGCATCTTCAATTCGAGTATTATCCATTTTTCCTCAAAAGGTTCGCCTGGTTGTGCATAACGTGGAGCTTGATTTGTAGAGGTCTTAAAATTCACGTTGCCAAGACCTCCCCTACCACCTTTTAACAATATAACCTCTTCACCATCCTCAGTAATATCGCATAGATATTCACCAGTTTGTGCATCATAAGCAACAGTACCACAAGGAACCTCAATCACCTTATGTTCACCCTTTTTGCCAAAGCGCTGCCCTCCTGATCCACCTTCACCATGTCCTGCAAAAATATGCCTCTGATATCTTAGGTGAAGTAATGTCCAGTAGTTGCGGTT
This sequence comes from Fermentimonas sp., assembly GCA_035307185.1. Lineage (GTDB taxonomy): Bacteria > Bacteroidota > Bacteroidia > Bacteroidales > Dysgonomonadaceae > Proteiniphilum. The sequence goes on from DATGMV010000065.1 coordinate 14,364, forward strand.
ACCCCTGAGAATAACGCTACCGCCATCACCACCATCACCACCATCAGGACCTCCTTTTGGTACATATTTTTCTCTGCGGAAATGTGCAGATCCACGCCCTCCTTTTCCTGAACGGCAAAATATCTTAACGTAATCTACAAAATTAGTTTCCGCCATAATTAAATTATACTATTAGTCTGTCAATTATTGTTGTAATAGATTCAAATATGTCATCTATACTACCTTGACCCGGTACTCTTACAAGCTTACCCTGTTCTACATAAAAACTCTTCAGTGGCTCAGTTTGTTCTCGGTACACACTCAGTCTTGACTCTATTGTCTCTCTATTATCATCAGATCTTCCCGATATTTCACCACGTTTAAGAATTCGTTCGATTAACTCATCCTCTTCTACTTCGAGACTAATTACAATAGTTACCTTTTCGTTATGATCATCCATCATAGAGTCGAGTGCCTTACCTTGAGCAATGGTCCTTGGAAATCCATCAAAGATAAAACCTTTTGCACCATTCTTTTTCCCCATCAACTCGCTAAGCTTACTAATCATAACCTCATCGGGTATTAAATTACCCTTAGAAATGTAAGAGTCGGCTTTACGCCCAAATTCAGTGCCCGCTTGAATTTCTGCACGAAGCATATCACCTGTTGAAACATGCTCCAAGCCGTACTTTTCAGTTAATTTTTCACTTTGTGTTCCTTTTCCCGATCCAGGTGCACCGAAGATTATAATATTCAACATATTTTCAGATAAATTTTAAACCTGCAAATATACACTTTTTCAATCGTTTCTGTATCACTTTGACACTCGTTATTCATTTTTCACGCAGTTTTATTTTATTTTGATAGAGTATTGGACGGAATATTGTTTTTTTGACATATTATGAAATAATTGAACTAACTGTAACTTAGGAATGTTTATTTAGTGAAACGAACTAATACAGAAATTTTAATCTCTAATTTTTAGATATATGAAAAAGGATGATTTTAAGCAAAAAACGAATGAATTGTTGGATGAATTAAAAGATTTTATAAATAATCTGGAGCAGAAAGCTGATGAGATAGCAGAAGATGCAAAGGAAGAATATTACGAACAGCTTGACAATTTAAAAGGTATAAGAGATAATTTAGCTACAAAATTAGATGAATACGAAAATATTGCTGATACTAAGTGGGATGTAATCAAAGATAGTGCAGTTAGTTTTTTCGGTTCAGTTTCTGAATCTTGGAAAGAAAACTTCAAAAAAGCAGTTGAAGCTTTTAAGAAAGAGTGAGGTACCTGGCGGATTTGAACCGCCGTAACCGGTTTTGCAGACCGACGCCTAACCACTCGGCCAAGGTACCATTTTGCATTAAGCGACTGCAAATTTAGTATATTTTTCTGAGTGTAAAAAATGTTCAGCTAATTTTTATACTAATAATAGTCGAATTATGAAAAAA
>DATGMV010000066.1:0-2404 GCA_035307185.1 Fermentimonas sp.
CGATTATAATACCTCCGCCAACACCGCGATTAAAATTCACTCCATTTATGCTGACCTGACTACCCCTATTGTAAGCATTTCCACCTGTAATTGTAAGTCCTTTTATTGTTACAATAGAATTATCTGCTTTTGGCGCAGAAATAGTTACAACGTGATAAACATCGTCCTCTTCAGAAATTTTTCCTGATAATATAGTTTTATTTACTTCTGAGTCTGGCTGATCTCCATTACTAGGATTTTCAGGGTATCCTCCAATAATTTCTAAGTGTTTATTAATTTCGAAAGTTTTATCACTTGGCTCATCTTCACTTCCGCCAGTAATTATTTTTGTTGGAGTGTATGTACCGGCGGCCATATGAATTGAGCTCCCACTTGTAGCTTCTTCGAGAGCAAATACAAAGCTCGCTGCGTCATTCCATGATTCACCACTTCCTGTACCATTTGGCTTAACATAGAATTCAGTTGTTAACCCTTTTTCCTGAACTACAGTTATTATGTATTGATTATCAACTGTGTTTACTGTAACAGTCCCAATTCTCTCTTCACCCTCATTCTTTACGACAGAAAAGTCTAAATATTCTTTACCTTTATCACCTTTGTCAGAATTTAAAATTATCCAATCAACATCTGATGTAGCAGTCCATAAATAAGTTGAAAGAATTGCAATAGAATGCTCTCCTCCTTGGTTTGATACTTCTATTTCCTCATTACTATCCACTTTTAAGTATGGATCAACTACATCATCTTTAGAACAACTGCTTATGGCAAAAAAGAAGATTAAAGAATAAATAGATATCGTGTAAAATTTTTTTTTGTTTAAGAATATATTCTTCATATACTTTGTATTATTAAGTCATATTAATATTCAATACTTTAATCCCAATTCGGATTTTGATCCAATTTTGGATTTAATTGTAAATCCTCAATAGGAAGAGGATAATAATAATCTTTTGATTCATCAAACATTCCACCATTAGGAAATGGATCAAGATTGCCAGCTGTCACCTGTTGTTCTCCAGTGATAGGATCGCGTAGAGTTCTCTGTTGAACATTAATTACTGAAGTAACTTGTGGCGGGATACCTGAAGCATCACCATCATGCAAGTACACGTCAGGAACTCCGTCACCATCAAAATCATGTGCGCCTAAACCAGAGAAATAGATTCCTACCATTGGTTTCTCTATTTTTTTACCTTCTTTCCATCGCATTAAATCATCCCATCTAAAGCCTTCATTGAAAAGTTCAATTCTTCTTTCTCTTCTAATTTCGAGTATTACTCCTTTATTTGAACCTTGCTCCACATTTGGATACATATCTTCTAAGAAGGAGTCTGGATTTGAATTTGCAATATTCATGTTTAGATGGGGCATTGCTACACGATCTCTGAGCTTGTTTATTGTTATGTCCAGATCCGCTTGTGTAAGAGTACCTAACTCAGCTTTTGCTTCTGCCAATATCAGCAATGCTTCTGCATACCTAAACATTATGATATCAAAATGAGCAGCACTCCATTGATCTCTTGGCGGTAGTGCTTTTATAACCCTATAACCTGTTGTAGTTCCGTTAAGTGTAACTGGCTCTTTAGAACTTTCACCTTTTACAATAAAGTTTGGACCTGCAGTGGTTTGTGTAAGACGTGGGTCTCGATTTTGCATTTCTTCATAAAATTCAATTTCTGGATAGCCGGGTTGATCAGTAAATCTGCTTCCATTTGTCAATAGATAGCTATCTACTAAATCTTTATTCATGCCCCATGCACCATATGTAGGTGATGTCATTGCGTAACCAAGGTTATGGCTTTCAACTCCTCGTTCGAAATCTGCTGCAAGAATAGTTTCAGTTACATCCTGATTATCTCTGGCAAACAGATCGCGATATGCATTATCTTTACCACCTGCCGTGTAGAGTGTGTATGCACCTGATTGTATTAATTCTTCAGATGCCGAAGCAGCCTCTTCAAGAAACCGTTCGAAACCAGATATTCCATGATACTTACGGAAAGTTCCTTCATGTAATGCTATACGTGCTTTTAATAATAATGCCGTATACTTTGTTATCCGGTTCAATTTAACTTCTGCTGGAATATTGTCTATAGCAAAATTAATATCAGCCATTACAGAATCCATAACAAGTAAACGAGAATCACGTGCCTTATATAATTCTGGATCATCAGGCTTTAAAACTTTGTTATACCAAGGTACATCCCCAAATTGTTTTACCTTTTCGAAATAAAAATATGCTCTGAAGAATCGTGCAATACCACCATACTTTGCCTTTGCAGCATCATCGTCAACATTTTCATAATTTTCTAAAAAGAAGTTGATGTCACGTAATCTACCCCATGACCATCCTCCACTTCCTCTATTCGTAGGTACAATTCGTCCTCCACGAACCCTTTCATTT
>DATGMV010000067.1:0-16043 GCA_035307185.1 Fermentimonas sp.
ACACCAAATTTAGCATGAAGTCGCTCCAACTCTTCACCCATTTCTTGGTCTAAAATTGGCTCTATTTGAGAATCTAATATGTCTCCAACAAAAAGTATTAAGTCTGCTTCTTGAGCCATTATCAAATCCACAAAACGTTTAGTATGATTCCTTTCTATCATCCAGCCCAAATGTAAATCTCCAACCACAGCAATTCTAATAGAATCTAAATCGCCTGCATTTTTTTTAATTGTTATTGGAACTTGTTGAACTACAGGATTTAAAAATTTGTGATGTCCATGAATTAATATCCCAATTACTAATAGTATAGTAGTTAAATATGTGTATACTTTATATTTTTGAGAATATTGCCTAAAGCGCCAAGGTCTTTTCTTTGTTTTTCTGATTAATATATATATTAAATCTGTTATCAGCCAAATGCCTCCTGTATACAAAATAAACAACATCCAACTTGTTCCCATAACACGAATTAGTTGAATAATTTGTTCAGGTAAAAAACGATAAAAAATAAAACCAATTGTATAAATCAGTAGTTCTAACCCAAAAACAATTAAAAGTATTATTCTTGCCCACTTTTTCCTGTCAAAAGTGTGCCAACCCTTTAAGAAAACTAGTAAATTGAGGGTTAAATGAATTATAAAAGCATTAATTAGTGCTCGCATATTTTAAATCTAAAACTAAATATTCTGATCTTGTGCCTATCCTGAATTTGCCACCCCAGATTCCCAATCCACTCGACACATAGAAATGAGTACTTCCCTTTTTAAGGTAACCATGAGATAGTTCAAATATTTTATCTGTAATTAATGATATTGGAAAAATCTGTCCACGATGCGTATGACCAGAAAATTGAAAATCAATGCCGTTTTTTATCGCTTCATTAAGCTCTAAAGGTTGATGATCCAGTAGAATAATGAATTTATCTCTATTTATCTTATGAGTAATATCTATGAGTCTGCTTCTCTTGGAGTTGGTGTGATCGTCCCGACCAATTAATGCGATTTGGTTTATGTTGAGAATTGAATCACGTAAAAGGTTTATTCCCGATCGTCTATAGAAATCGAAATCTTCATTTACGGCAAACATAAGATCGTGGTTGCCAGCACAAGCATAAACACCCATGGGAGCTTTAATTTGGTTTAAAACATTTACTATTGAATCTTTATGTACTGGTCTCATGTGATTGTCAATTATGTCACCTGCAATAATTACCATATCGGGGTTCTCTTGGTTTATCATTTCTACCCATCTTGAAACTTCTTTTGCTGATATCGTATAACCTATGTGCAGGTCACTAATCCCAACTATACGTATAGGTTCTTTAATTTTCTCAGATGCAATGGTTATCTGTTGTCGCTTTTTATTATGATACTGAATATTACCGATTAATAATATTAATCCGACAGCACAAAAAATTAATAAGGAGATTAGTGGATTAGAATTAAACAATGATGATATAGTTTCCTTATCGATGAGATTAAATATTGAATTAATAAATTGGAAAATATCAATCAATAATACTCCTAAGAACAGGTAAAGAAATGCTATAATCCACGTTGTGCAAAATCTATACAACCCTCCGGCAATATCAATCGGCATTTTTTCTCCAAAAGAGAAAAAAGGTATCATCCCAACTATGCCCATGACAAAAATAAAAACTAACAAAACTCTTAGTGTGATTATAGCAGGAATTAATTTATACAACCTTACTGAGGTATAAATATACGCTAAAAAAAACAACAATAGAACTACTATGAATAATGGTCTTTGAGCCAAAATGTAATACGATTTAGGAGAGCTTATTATTTCACAATAAACGTGCAAGCTCGTATAATGTTTAATCTGCAAAAGTATAAAAATAGATGATAAATATTTAAGTTCAAAAATAATACAATATATTTGATCATTTCCGTTTCATCTAAGATATAAATTTATCGACTAGGATATTGAGAAAATAAGAATTAAAAGAATTAAAATATAGTTGAATATGGATGCTGGTGAATTAGGAAATGAGGTTTTAAGAAAACTGCTTAAACGATGAAAGGTCATATAGGGCTGAAGTTGGTATCAAAAAATGTGAAATGTATTTTAGTTGGTACTCATGAGTAAGAGTATTTAACAGAGGTGCTTGTAAAACTTTAAAAGATAAGTGGAGATACGAGATGACAAAGAAAGAGAAATCAATAAAAAATTTTGAGTTAAGATTGGATCCTGAAACAATGGAAGCCATTGAGAAATGGGCTTCGGATGAATTTCGTAGTGTAAATGGTCAAATTCAATGGATACTTAATCAGTCACTTAAAGAAAGTGGACGATTAAAGTGAAAGTTATAATTAACATTATATTTGTTTCTGCAAGGCCACGACCAAAGCAGGGGGTAGTGTAAATAAGCAAATCTTTCTCCAGTTAAAAATGATTAACACAGGAATAATCAGAAAGTTAAGTCCATATTTATTTATACTTTTACTATTTAATTGTATCCATACTAACTTTAAGCCCTATTCGTAAAATGAAACATCTTTTTTTCTTCTTGATGGGTTGTCTGTTTACAGCAACTATTACCTCTCAAAACATTACATTAAGTGGTAAGTTGGTTTCAGAGACAGACAAAAAAGGATTACCATACGCAACTGTTTCTATATCTGAAGACTCTACACTTTATAATAGTATAAAGAAATTAGCAACAAGAGAAGACGGAACATTTAGTACAACATTAAAACAGGGCAAGTATTTAATTACTTTCAATTATGTTGGAATGGATGATGTTGTGAAACCTGTTGATTTAACTAATACTGAAAGAGTTTACAGCATGGGGGATGTAGTTATGAATGAATCCACTACAGAATTAAATGAAATTAGTGTAACAGCTCAGAGACCATTAGTTAAAGTTGAAATTGATAAACTAACCTATAGTGCAAAAGACGACCCTGAATCAAGTACATCAAACGTACTCGATATTTTACGTAAAGTACCACTTGTTACTGTAGATGGTGAGGATGAGATACAATTGAAAGGATCTTCCAATTTCAAAATATACATCAATGGAAAACCTTCTAATATGATTTCAAGTAACCCTTCGCAGGTGCTTAAAAGTATGCCTGCTAATAGTGTGAAAGATATTGAAGTAATTACAGATCCCGGAGCAAAGTATGATGCTGAAGGGGTGGGGGGTATTATAAACTTAGTTACAGATAAAAGAGTAGATGACGGGTATTCTGGATCTGTCGGCGCTAATGCAGACTCTTTTGGAGGTTATGGAGGTAATGCTTACTTGGCTACTAAGTATGGTAAGTTTGGTTTTACCGGAAATGTTGGTTATTTCTTTCATGATCGTCCGGTATCCGAATCAGGTTTTATGAGAGATGAGTTCGCTCCTTTTCCAGTTAACACACTAACCCAAGATGGTACAAATAAAAGTAATGGAAAAGGACTTTTCCTTAATGGGTCAATGAGTTTTGAACCGGACACTTTAAATCTTTTTAATCTTTCTGTTTCACGCTTTGGAGGCAACTTTAATTCTTTGTCCAATCAAATTGCTATATCGGGAGATGCACGATCGTATGAATATCAGTCAGAAAGTAACAGTTTTGGTAAATTTGGAGGCATAAACTTTTCTGCGGACTATCAGCGTAGCTTTCAAAAGAAGGGTGAAATTTTAACCGGTTCTTATCGTTTCGAGAGAAATCCTAATGACAGTGAATACGAAAGCAGTTATAATGTAGAAGAGGGTAGTGAGTTTTATTATCCCGATGGATATAGAATGAAAAGTGTAAACAATGCAGGAGGTCATGAGCATACTATTCAAGTTGATTATGTGAATCCTATAAATAGTAAAAATGGTATTGAAGCAGGGGTGAAGTATATTTTCAGAGATAATGACAGCCGTGCCGATCATACTTTTTACGATGTAACTGATAACACATGGAAACCCGATCTGGGAAGGAAAAACGATTTAGATCATTCGCAAAGAATTACATCCGGGTATGGAGGTTATAATTATAAAAAGAACAAAGTAGGAATGAAGTTTGGCTTTAGAGCAGAACATACCACTCAGGATATTCATTTCATGAGTACCGATTCAAATACAAATGTAAATACAAGTTTCTTCGATTTTATTCCATCAGTTACTATTTCGTACCAGTTAGGAATGACTCAAACTATTAGAGGTGGCTACAACATGCGAATTTCTCGTCCCGGTATTTGGTATTTAAATCCATACGTAAATGATGTAGATCCAAACAATATCAGTTATGGTAATCCAAACCTTGATTCTGAGCAACAACATAATTTCAATGTAAACTATGGTTCATTTTCTCAAAAGTTGAATTTTAATGCAACATTAAGCTATTCATTCGCAAAAAATGCTGTAACAGCAGTTAGTTTTATCGAGAATAAAACAGATGATGGAATTGCTAAATCAGTAACTAATAATACCTATGCAAACATTGGGAGGAATCACACTATTGGGACAAATTTATATCTCAGCTGGACTCCAAATGACGTAGTACGTACGTTCATTAATGGAGGATTAAATTATACAGATATTCAAAGCACACAAGAAAGCGCATTGAGAAATAGTGGGTTCTCGGGTCGCGCTTTTGGTGGTTTAACTTTCTCGTTTCCCAAAGATTTCAGAGTTGGAGCTAATGGTGGCTTATTTCTAAATAGAATACAACTGCAAACTGTGCAGTCACCTTTCTATTTTTACTCATTTAGTGTACAAAAAAGCCTATTAAATAAGAAGTTAGATGTTTCTTTAAATGTGCAGAACCTCTTTTCTGAATTTAGAGAGATTTCTTCAACAACCACAGGCGAAGGTTTCACTCAAAAGAGTAAGTTCTTAAATCCTATGAGGAATCTTAGACTTAGTGTTACATATAATTTTGGCGACTTAAAATCTTCAATAAAACGAGTTCAGAGAAGTATTAAAAACGAAGATGTTATGCAGGGTGAGAGTAGTACTCAACAGGAGGGCACAACAACTACACCCGTAAATTAATAATGTGTTATTAAAAAATAAATGAGGATTGATATTATAACAGTTCTTCCAGAGATGATCGATGGAGCAATTAATACCAGTATATTAAAAAGGGCTCAGGAGAAAGGGTATGTGACTTTTGAACTTCATAATCTGCGTGATTTCACTCTTGATAAGCATAAAAGAGTAGATGATTATCCATATGGTGGTGAAGCGGGTATGGTATTACAAATTGAACCGATAGATAGGGTAATTACTTACTTAAAATCACAACGAGATTATGATGAAGTGATTTTTACAACCCCCGACGGAGAACAGTTTGTTCAGTCCACAGCAAATGAACTTTCTTTATTAAAGAATATAATAATTCTTTGTGGTCATTATAAAGGAGTTGATTATAGAGTGAGAGAACATTTAATTACAAGAGAAATTTCAATTGGAGACTTCGTTCTTACCGGAGGTGAACTTGCAGCAGCTATTATTGCAGATGCAACAGTGAGATTAATACCGGGTGTTATAGGTGATGAGCAGTCGGCACTCTCTGACTCTTTTCAGGATGATTTGCTGGCTCCGCCTGTTTATACAAGACCTGCCAATTATAATGGGTGGGAAGTACCAGAAATTTTACTCTCCGGACATGAGAGAAAAATTCAGGACTGGAAACATGAGCAATCGATAGAAAGAACTAAGCGGATTAGACCTGATCTGTTACGGGGGAGCAAAACTTAGTGTTGTAAAATATTGTGTGATTAAAAATGTAAGTAGATTCTATTTTTATATCTTTGTGAAAACAGTGTAAAATTATGAAAATATGAAAGGAATCGTACTTGCCGGTGGTTCCGGTACAAGATTATACCCAATCACTAAAGGGATTTCTAAACAATTACTTCCTGTTTATGATAAACCAATGGTTTATTATCCTATTTCAACCTTAATGCTTGCAGGAATACAAGAAATATTAATTATATCTACACCATCCGATTTGCCCGGTTTTAAAAGGTTGTTAGGAGATGGTTCGGACTATGGAGTAAAGTTTGAATACGCAGAACAACCAACTCCCGATGGCATTGCTCAAGCGTTTATTATTGGTGAAGAATTTATTGGTGATGATTCAGTCTGTCTTATTTTGGGTGATAATATTTTCTATGGACATAGTTTTATAAAGATGCTAAGAAAGACTGTTGAATTTACTGGTAAGCTAAATCAAGCTACAATATTTGGATATAATGTAAATGACCCGGAGAGATATGGTGTGGTTGAATTTAATGAAGAAAGGAAAGTCATTTCGATAGAAGAGAAACCTTCAAAACCTAAGTCGAATTTTGCAGTAGTAGGGCTCTATTTTTATCCAAATAGTGTAATAGAAATAGCAAAGGGAATTAAACCATCCGGTCGAGGTGAACTCGAAATAACAGCTGTTAATGATAGATACTTGAATGATAACAGCCTAAATCTGCAATTATTAGGTAGAGGATTTGCATGGCTTGATACCGGCACACACGATTCACTGTCGGAAGCTTCAACATTCATAGAGGTTTTAGAAAAGCGTCAAGGACTTAAAATTGCATGCCTTGAAGAAATTGCCTTAAGTAATGGATGGATAAATAAAGATCATTTAAAAAGAATTGCAGAGCCTATGAAAAAGAATCAATATGGGCAATATCTTTTAAAATTAATTGACTCATATTGATATTATGGATATAATTGAAACTGGGTTTGAAGGACTTGTTGTAGTGCGACCAAAAATCTTCAGAGATGAAAGAGGTTATTTCTTTGAATCTTTTTCTCAGAAGAAGTTCAAAGAAAAGATAAACAGTACAGTTTTTGTTCAGGATAATGAAAGCCACTCAAGATATGGAGTGCTTAGAGGATTGCATTATCAAAAATATCCTTTTGCTCAAGCTAAATTGGTAAGAGTCGTAAGAGGTAAAATTCTGGATGTTGCAGTAGATATAAGAAAAGACTCTCCTACATTTGGTAAACATTTTTCAATCGAACTTTCTGATGAAAATAGATTACAGATATTTATTCCGCACGGTTTCGCTCATGGTTTTATTGTATTAAGTGAAACTGCTATTTGTCAATATAAATGTGACAATTACTATGAGCCTTATTCTGCAGAAGGAATCAAATGGGATGATGAGCAGCTGAATATCGACTGGAAACTACCTCAAAAAGAAATAATTTTATCGGAGAAAGATAAAGCCAACAAGTCATTTGATGAGATTATTTACATGTGATATTATACATTTATCATCTATACTTATTAGTTTTAAAGTATGAACAAAAAAAACATTTTAATAACAGGTGGTGCAGGCTTCATAGGCTCGCATGTGGTTAGATATTTTACAAATAAGTATCCTAATTATCGAATAATTAATCTCGATTTACTAACATATGCAGGAAATCTTTTAAATCTTGAAGATATTGAGAGAAAACCAAATTATACATTTGTGAAGGGTGATATATGTAATTATTCTTTAATGCAGGAGCTTTTTAAAGAGTATGATATAAATGGTGTTGTACACCTTGCAGCAGAAAGTCATGTCGACCGTTCAATCACCGACCCATTCTCTTTTGCCAGAACTAACGTGCTTGGTACACTCAATCTACTGCAGGTTGCTCTTATGCATTGGAAATCTGATTTCAGTGGTAAGCTTTTCTATCACGTTTCAACAGATGAGGTTTATGGTGAATTGAGTTTTAATGATAAACCTTTTACAGAAACAACTTCATATGACCCTCATTCACCATATTCAGCTTCAAAAGCATCATCCGATCATTTTGTGAGGGCATTTCGCGATACTTATGGCTTACCAATTGTGATATCAAACTGTTCAAACAATTATGGTCCTTGTCAGTTCCCAGAGAAGCTTATTCCACTATTTATAAATAATATTCGTAATAACAAACCTCTGCCGGTATACGGGAAAGGTGAAAACATAAGAGATTGGTTATATGTAGAAGATCACGCAAGTGCAATTGATGTTATTTACCATAAAGGAAGAGTGGGAGAGACTTATAATATTGGTGGGCTAAACGAATGGAAGAATATAGATTTAATACATCTATTAGTTAAAGTTGCAGATAAATTACTTAACAGAAAAGAAGGAGAGTCATTAAAACTAATCACTTATGTTACTGATAGAGCCGGACACGATTTACGTTATGCTATTGATGCCTCTAAGTTAAAAAATGAATTGGGTTGGGAGCCATCTTTGCAATTTGAAGAAGGATTAGAAAAAACAGTTCAATGGTATCTTCAGAATCAAGATTGGTTAGATCAAGTTACAAGTGGCGATTATATGAATTATTACAAAGAAATGTATGGCGAATAATTTTATAATTTAAGATTGTATGCTAAACTAATGCCGGGAGTATAAAAGTTATTTTTCATCAGTGCATTTCTTTGATTACTAAATCCCATATCACAGAATATTGAGAACTCAATGTTATTATATGAATACCCAAATAACGGCGAAAATGCATATGCCGAATAATTAGATCCAAATGCAATACCCATACGTGGTTCTACAAATAATCCCTGCTCAGCTCCCTGTTTAGTGACACGGTAGCCAACCAATGCAATAATACAGTTAAACCCATCATTTTTTCCATTCATTATACTTGTTACATAACTACCCTCTCCATAGGGGTTGTTGAAACCTTTAACGCCTAAAGTAATAAAGTTATTTCTATTCATTAGAAAGAGATTGTCGGCAGCTAACCAAAAAATATCTCCTCCAATTCCAAGTTTTTCATTGCGCTCAGAACTTGCCGAAAAACCAATATTCCCTGAAATTCTTATGTAAGTATCATACTTGTAATAAGTGTCCTGCGCCATAGCACTTATTGATGCTAATACACCTATAATAATGGTAAAAAAGACTTTTTTCATAGATTTATTCTTAAAATTGATTATTAGTCCATATCAACTATGAATATTAAATGCGAAATTAGTATAATTTTAGAACAATCTTGGTTACTTTTGCATCTTAATTTTTCCCATCTTGATTTTGAGAAAATAAATATTTATTTAACATGAAGAGAGATTCACAAATTTTTAGCATAATAAAAGAAGAGCATGAACGTCAGCTAAAAGGTTTAGAGTTAATAGCATCTGAGAATTTTGTTAGTGAACAGGTATTGGAGGCTGCAGGCTCTGTTTTAACAAATAAGTACGCCGAAGGATATCCCGGAAGACGTTATTATGGTGGTTGTGAAATAGTAGATTTAAGTGAACAACTTGCAATAGATAGGTTAAAAGAATTGTTTGGTGCTGAGTGGGCAAATGTACAGCCACATTCAGGAGCACAAGCAAATGCTGCAGTTTTTCTGGCATGTCTTAATGCAGGAGACAAGTTTCTTGGTCTTAATCTTTCTCATGGAGGACACCTTACTCACGGTTCACCAGTGAATTTTTCAGGATTGATGTTCAATCCATTAGAATATAATGTTCGTGAAGATGACCAAAGAGTAGATTATGATCAGTTGGAGAATGTTGCTCGCAGCGAAAAGCCTAAGCTAATAATTGCAGGTGCATCTGCTTATGCACGCGAATGGGATTATGCAAGAATCCGTAAAGTTGCAGATGAAATCGGAGCAATATTCATGGTTGATATGGCACATCCGGCAGGACTAATTGCAGCTGGTCTACTCGAAAATCCTTTGAAGCATGCGCATATAGTTACTTCAACTACACATAAAACTTTACGTGGACCAAGAGGTGGTGTTATATTAATGGGTAAAGATTTTGAGAATCCATGGGGTGTTAAGACTCCAAGGGGTGAAGTTAAGATGATGTCTGCAATGTTAGACTCTGCTGTTTTCCCAGGAATGCAAGGTGGACCATTAGAACATATTATAGCAGCTAAAGCTGTTGCTTTTCATGAGGCACTTCAGCCTGAGTACAAAGATTATCAGATTCAAGTTAAAAAGAATGCTGCTGCAATGTCACAAGCGTTTTTAGATAAAGGGTATAATGTTGTATCAGGAGGAACAGATAATCATATCATATTGGTTGATCTTCGTTCAAAATTCCCTGAACTAACCGGTAAGGTGGGAGAAAATAAGTTAGGTGAGGCTGATATCACAGTTAATAAAAATATGGTTCCTTTCGATAATCGCTCACCATTTCAAACCTCTGGTTTAAGATTTGGAACTCCGGCAGTAACAACACGTGGATCAAAGGAAGAACTCATGAGTGAAATCGTAGAATGGATCGATGATGTACTTTCTAACCCTGAGGATAGTAGAATGATAAATACTGTTCGTGAAAAAGTTAACGAAACTATGAGAAAATTCCCATTATTTTCATGGTAGAGTAATATAAACTAACAGTCGTATCAACTGTTTATAGATAAAGAATTGACGAGGAGTAGTAAATCTATTCCTCGTTTTTATTATTATATTTGCAGAAGTTGTAGAATAACTAAATTCTCAGTTCTATAATTAGTCCATTAATGAGCGTTTTACAAACTGAAATAAATTTTATTCCCGGGGTAGGACCAAAGCGAGCAGCTATATTAAATAAAGAGATAGATGTTTTTAATCTTGGAGATCTGCTGCGATGGTATCCTTATAGGTATATTGATAGAGGAAGAATATACTATATCCATGAAATAGACAACTCTCAGGCATATATTCAGGTAAAAGGTAAAATTAAATCGTTCGAAACATTAGGAGAAGGTCGCAGAAGAAGACTTGTTGCACATTTTACAGATGGAACAGGCTTCATAGACTTAATATGGTTTCAGGGTATAAGATTCATAGAAAATAAATATAAGCTTAATCAGGAGTACATTGTATTTGGGAAACCTAATCTTTTCAATGGAAAATGGAATATTGCCCATCCCGAGATTGATCCATTTACAAATGATTCCGACAGACCGGATGGATTGATGCCCATGTACAACACAACCGAGAAGATGAAGAATCATTACCTTAATTCAAAGGCTATGCACAAAATAATTGAGAATGCTTTTGGATTGATTACAGAAAGAATTCCTGAAAACCTCTCTAATGACGTAATAAACGAAGCTAAAATAATTTCAAATCACGATGCATTAGTAAATATTCATTTTCCAGAATCAACTGTCAAGTTAAGAGATGCTGAATTGCGGCTAAAGTTTGAGGAGCTTTTTTATATTCAATTGAGTATTGTTAGATATTCATCCGACAGAAATGAAAAGATAAAAGGATTTCTTTTCAATAAAGTAGGTGATAATCTTAATAAATTCTATGAAAGACACCTTCCTTTTTCCCTGACTAATGCTCAAAAAAAGGTAATTAAAGAGATTCGACGAGATACAGCTTCAGGTAAACAAATGAATAGATTGCTTCAGGGTGATGTTGGAAGTGGTAAAACTTTGGTTGCTATAATGTGTATACTAATTGCACTTGATAACGGATATCAGGCTTGCATTATGGCACCTACGGAGATATTGGCAACGCAACACTATGAAACATTTACCAATATGCTTTCAGAAATGGAGATTCGTGTCGAATTACTAACCGGATCTACTAAAAAGAAAGAAAGAGATGTTATTCATGAGGGACTAAAATCAGGAGATGTTGACATACTTATTGGAACACATGCATTAATAGAGGATGTGGTTCAGTTTAAGAATCTTGGTTTTGTAGTTATTGATGAGCAGCACCGTTTTGGTGTTGCACAACGAGCAAAACTGTGGAAGAAGAATAATCATCCTCCACACGTTTTAGTAATGACTGCAACCCCCATACCTCGTACTTTAGCAATGACTGTCTATGGTGATCTTGAGGTTTCTGTAATTGATGAATTGCCACCGGGAAGAAAACCGGTACAAACTTTACACCGATATGATAAAAAGCGCGGAGAGCTTTATATGTTTGTTCGAAGCCAAATTAAATTAGGTCGTCAGGCATATATTGTTTATCCACTGATAGAAGAGAGTGAGACGCTTGATCTAAAGAATCTTGAGGATGGGTTTATCCATATGCAAGAGGTATTTCCTGAATTTACTGTAGATAAAATGCATGGTCGAATGAAACCTGCCGAAAAAGATGAAGTGATGCGTAGATTTGCAAAAGGAGAGACACAGATCTTAGTTTCTACAACAGTTATTGAGGTAGGAGTTAATGTGCCGAATGCTTCTGTTATGGTTATTGAAAGTGCCCAACGGTTTGGTCTTTCTCAACTTCATCAATTACGTGGGAGGGTTGGACGTGGTGCCGATCAATCTTATTGTGTGTTGTTAACTCCATACGAGTTGTCTTCAGATACAAGAAAGAGGATTGAGATAATGACAGAAAGTAATGATGGATTTCTTATAGCTGAGGCCGATCTTAAACTACGCGGACCGGGTGACCTTGAGGGAACTCAACAGAGTGGCATTCCGTTCGATCTTAAAATAGCTGATTTAGTAAAAGATAATGATATTTTGTTTCGAGCTCGAGAAATAGCTCAGCAGGTAATTGAAAAGGACCCTAAATTAGAACTTCCTGAGCATGCTGTACTTAAAAAACAACTGAGTCGACTTGGAGGTAATAGATACGAATGGAGCCGAATCAGCTAAATTACTTAGCTAACACGGCTCCATATATAATTTTACAGTTTATACTACTGTACTATATCTACTTCAGAAATATTTACAACTCCTGATACAATTCTAATTCTTAAATCAGTCCCTGCCGATTCTTCAAATGTATACTTATTTACACTGTTGATGTCTTGAGGTGTAGATTTCAGAACTGTTATAAACTGACCTCCTCCACTGGATACTTGAACTTCAAATACTGATTTTAAATCGGTATTCTCGCCCCAACTAATATCAATGTCTTCTAATGATTTATTTTCGTCTAAAGGAAATGTTAGGTGATAACCTTTTTGTCCTTCCCAGTATGTTTCGTTGTTGTCATCCAATACATATAATGCAGTGGTTGTTTGTGGATTTGAAATAACCGGTGGGGTATCTACTACTTCGCTTTTGTCGAAGCCCTCACCAAGTACATAAAACGAATCAGACAACCTGATATCTTCTGAAGAAGCCCCTATCATTACTCTGAACTCACCAGGTTCAACTACCCACTCATTTTCAATATTCAGTAACATTAGGTCTTGTGGAAATATTGTAAATTTCACCTCTTTTTCTTCACCTGGTAAAAGGTGAATTCTATCAAAACCTCTAAGATTCTTTTCGTATGTTGTTATTGAACTTAACACATCTCTTGTATAAAGCTGTACCACTTCATCTCCTGCAACATCTCCTATGTTTTTTACTTTAAAGCTTACCTCAACACTCTCGCTATCTGAAATATCTTCTGCAGATAATTTCAGGTCAGAATATTCAAACTCGGTATAGCTTAATCCATATCCAAATGAATAAAGAGGACCATTAATTCTGGTTTGATTACCATCTAATCCCGGTCTGCGTGGACCATCAACTTGTGAAGCAGGCTTAGCAGGGAAGTTAAATGGAATCTGACCGGCAGTTTTTGGAAATGTCACTGTTAGTTTACCTCCCGGGTTATAGTCGCCAA
Organism: Fermentimonas sp.; assembly: GCA_035307185.1. Lineage (GTDB taxonomy): Bacteria > Bacteroidota > Bacteroidia > Bacteroidales > Dysgonomonadaceae > Proteiniphilum. The sequence goes on from DATGMV010000067.1 coordinate 13,499, forward strand.
ATAGCACATCAGCAACGGCTATTCCACCTTGAGATCCTGGATACCAGGCTTCGATAATACCGGGTACGAATCTATCAGCCCAGTTGATTGCAAGTGGTCTTCCATTAATCATAACTAATATTACAGGCTTACCCGTCTCATAAACAGCTTTAAGAAGATCTAACTGTCGTGGTGGCAGATCTATTGAACTACGTGATTTGTTTTCACCGGCGGTACGTACATTTCCTCCCAATACTACTATTGCAACATCACTTTTAAGTGCATCTGCCACTGCCTTATCTATGTCGGCTTGTTCTATGTCGGTAATTGGGTAGTCTATTATTTCAGAGTCGGGCCAATTAGCATCAACAATATCAGCTCCCTTTGAATAAAGAACTTCAATATCATTACCAACTTTATTCTGTATTCCTTCTAATACTGTTACTACATCAACAGCAAGTGGTCCATAATGAGTGAGTGCATAAGAAGCATCATTTGCATTTGGACCGCTAACAGCAATAGTTTTGATTTCATCCTTTTTTAATGGTAATACATTGTTTTCGTTCTTCAGTAAAACTAAACTTTCGCGTGATGCCTGAAGTGACACTTGCTGGTTTTCTTCAGAATTAACTTCAATGTCTGCTTGTTTTAAATCAACTTGATAAGGTTGATCAAACAGTCCAACAAGAAACTTTACACGTAATACATCAGCCACTCTTTCGTCAATGATATTCATATCAATAGATCCTTCTCGTACAAGATCACGCAAAGGTAATACGTATGAGTCGGGAGATCTGAAAGTACATCTAACATTTAAACCTGCCATTACAGATTGGTAAACTGACTCTTTCATATCTGCTGCAGTTCCGTGCTTTGAATAAAGATATTCTACTGCATCACTATCTGATACTATATATCCTTTAAAGCCCATTTGATCGCGTAAGCGAGTTGTAAGCCAGTAGTAGCTGCTTTGTATCGGGAAACCGTCATAATCGTTATATGAACTCATCACGCCCAGCATACCTGCTTCACGAATAACTCTTTCCCAAGGATACATATGTACATTTTCCACTTCACGTGGTGACATCTGAGGGTCTACACGCGACATACCTTCACGCCCACCTTTATTGTTGCTATAAGCTGCATAATGCTTGCCTGTTGAAGCAACTTGGTAGTCTTTCTGCATACCGTTAACCATCGCTATACCCAACTCGGCTACAAGAAATGGACTTTCTCCATAAACCTCTTCGTATCTGCCCCACCTTTGATCTCTTCCGACATCAAGAATTGGAGCGTAAACATTAGTATAACCCAGTAATCGCCCCTCTCTACCGGTAATCTCTCCTACTTTTTCAACGAGATCTCTGTTCCAGGTATGTCCAAGTCCCAATTGAGTAGGGAAGTTTGTAGCCATATAGCTTTCAACCCCTCTTATTCCCTCATTAGTGAAATCCACAGGAATTCCAAGGCGAGTATCTTCGATAAAGAATCTCTGTACTTCGTTTAGAGCCCATGCATGTCTGGAAGCGGGCCATACGTATGGATTATCTGATGGAGGCAATCCCCACTGACGAAATCCGTTAAGGTGTTCATCAATTGCACCAATTCCATCTTTCCATAACCTGTTTTTCCATTCAGGTGTAGGTAGGTCATCTTCCAATACTCTGCCATATCCATATAAAGTAACCATTTGGTTAGTCTTCTCTTCTAAAGTCATCTGACTAATTAAATCAGCAATCCTATCTTCTATATCAGCATTAGGATCCTCATAAATATCCATCTTGCCGTTCTTATTGAAATCTATCCACCCATCTTTGTAAATCTCATTTTCGGTAGTGTAGATGTCAGGTATAATAATTTCTTCCATCGAAGCAAGCGAAGTTACCTTATAAGGATTTTCTACTGCAAGATGTGCTGCATTTTGCGCTACTTTGGCTTGAAATGGAGTAATATTTGAAGGAATGTAACTATTACCAACTACACTCTTATTAAATAGCTTCTCATACCATGTTGCAGATGCTGTGTATCTTCCGTAGTTAAGTTCAAGATGATATCCATCTCTACAAAAAGTGTCACCTAAACTACTTGTCCTACCATTTTGTATAGCAGTTCCTGAAGGAATAATAATTTCTATACCAGCCTCTTTAGCGGCACGTTGTGTAGCATCCGCAATAGATTCGTACATTTTCAACTGGTCGTTTCCATAATTTGGGAAGCTTTTATGGTTTGAGTCTTGAGCATATGCCCAGGTAGCATGCATTACAATTTCAACATCCGGATTTGTTGCATGTTCTTTAATATAGGAAACCAAATGGCTTAGATAAGGGAAAAATGACTCATATATGCCCGACTGTCCACTTACCTGTTGAACTGAGATATAATCCCAATCCTCATCCTTAATTGCATCTATTAATCTGTATTCAGGAGTAGTAGTTTTGTTGCCATTCACAATTTTGCGATATGAATAGGCAGGTGCATTCTTTACTGAATTGTTGTAATGCCTTTCTAATGAGCAGCCACCAATGTACATATTCCCAATAAGAATTGTATCACTGTTAGCATCGGC
>DATGMV010000068.1:0-4898 GCA_035307185.1 Fermentimonas sp.
CGTCCTGTTCTAACTAATTGTTGAATTGTAGGCATTTTCTACTTTCTTTTGGTAATTTTTATTTTATATTATTACATTCTAAAATATTCATTCCTCCAACTTACAGCTTTAATAAAGCCTTGATTATCACGAGATAACCAATCACTTGAGGTGAAAAACGGCACAAAATTACAAATAATCAATAAGATACGCAAGTAAAAGCTGCTGTTTTTCTAAAAAAAAGAATAAACTTTTCAACGGTTTTTAAATTGTTGAGCCAGAAGAAGTGTATTTTTCAAATATTCAAATTCAAGCTCAAAACATTCTGAGAAGATGTCGGATCCTAAATTGTCTTCTATTTGAGCAGAAGTCCACAATTTACCTCCATGCAGATTTAGGCTATTAAATAGAGTCTCATCTTCAATTTCTGAAACATATAAAAAAATTAGCCTTTTAGTTATTTCATTCTCAAATGTATACTTCAACAAAAAACGCAATGGTATATTTTCGTTACCACACTCTCTGCCAACGCTCTCTTTTACTGATTTATCCAGCTCGTCATTAAACTCCATATATTGCTCGAAAGGAAAATCAAGCTTCCCGGGATTTAGCACTCTTTGTACATTACGTTCTTTCAAATAGATTGAGCCCTTATACATTAGAGCAACCCTTACTACAGGATGCATGAACCTGTTTTTCAAATCCTTGGTAACTGATTTAGCAATTCTCCCGGTAACATTTCCTGTTTCAGTAACCACTGGCAACCATTCCTCTTTATAAAGCTTTTTACTAAGAATGTATATACGTGCTGTCTCAAGTATCATAATTCCAAGCAGAATCAGTTGAAACAATCCTTTCATAAACAAAGCACTTACCGGAGACCCTGCTGTACCCACAGTAACCAGATAAGTCATAAAAAGTAATAAATGAATTGTAAGCCCGTACTGAGATTGAAATGTAACACGAAACGATTCTTTCAGAAGGTTTTTATAACTCCTATCACGCTCATTTGAAGCAAATAGCAACAATCGTCCTTTAGATAACCTCGTTAATATGAGAGTTAGTGTAAACAAAACCTCCACAACAATAAATTTATTCATTCTTGGAAGATCACTAAAAGCAGTTATTGAGAGCAGAAGAGTAATAGCAAAAGTCACAAGTGAAGCATTATAAAGCAATCTGCTGCTTCGATTTACAAAAACAAATCCTATGACAGTAAGAGCCAAAGCTATCCCTGTGGCTATAGTAAAATCTATATAGCCAATAATAAATGAAAAAATAAAAAAAGGAATTAACCCAAAAGCGGGATTCTTTACTATCCTCTCTAATAATGATATCTCTGTCATAAAAAAGCCTATTGTGGCATTAATCGTGCATAAATAACAACAAACAGGCTTTTTTGTTTACATATTATGCTTGAAGAAGTTTATCACTTTTTCATAAAGATATAATCTTGTATCAACTCCAAGTATAGAATGATTCTTGTCCGGGAAGAAAAACATGTCAAAATGCTTATTCTCTTTTATAAGCGCACGTGAGTATTCAATCGAGTTCTGAAAATGCACATTATCGTCTGCTGTGCCATGAATTAACAATAAGTTACCCTGCAAGTCACCGGCAAGTGAAACAGGCGAACCATTCTCATAACCTTCATAATTCTGCTGTGGGGTTCGCATAAAACGCTCTGTATAAACAGTATCATAGAAGCGCCAATCTGTAACGGGAGCAATTGCAACACCTGACCTAAATACTCCATTTCCTTTACTCATACTCATAAGTACATTGTAACCACCATAACTCCAGCCCCAGATGCCAATTTTGTTTGCATCAACATATGGCAGCGATCCAAGGTAACGTGCGGCAGCAATCTGATCTGCAGATTCATATATGCCCAAATTAAGATATGTACTTTTCCTAAACTCCTCTCCCCTCGCTCCTGTACCTCTTCCATCAACAGCCACAACTAATATATCTTCTTTTATGAGTGCAAAATACCAATCCACACTATATCTGTTTAATACCTGCTGAGAGTTGGGACCGCTATACTGAATCATAACAACCGGATACTTCTTATTAGGATTGAAATTAACAGGTTTCAATATCCAGCCATTTAAATCTGTAATTCCATCTGCAGCCTTCACCTTTATAATCTCACGCTTAGGAAAATTTGCTTCAGAGTATGCTTGTTTAAGCGCTTGGTTATTCTCCAGCACTCTAACCTGTTTACCGTCTGAGCTATGCAATGAAATATGTGTAGGTGTATTAAAATCCGACCAGCGGTTAATATAGTATTTGCCATTATTGCTAAATGTGGCAATGTTTGAACCAACATTTTGAGAAAGCTTTTGTGGCACTGCTTTTACAGCATTGACCCTGTAAATATTGCGCTGTAAGGGTGATTCATCCGCAGCCTGATAATAAATCATTTCGTTTTGAGAGTCCACGGCAAGCAATGCTGTCACATCAAAGTTACCTTTAGTCAACTGCTTTTGCAGAGTACCACTAATCCCATATAAATAAATATGACTATGACCATCTCTCTCCGATAAATAAGTGAATTTATCATCCATAAAAAATATCGATTTTAGCGATTCTGAATCGATATAATATTTGCTCTCCTCCCTGAGCACCATTTTTGCAACAGTCGATCGTGGATTCACAAAATACATATCAAATCGATTTTGGTTCCTGTTGAGAGTCATAACTGCAAGTTGTGCAGCATCATTAGTAAACTTAATTCTCGGAATATATCCATCTTCATCTATTGGCACATCCATTGTACGGGTAACTCGAGATTCTATATCAAAGACTTTACACTCTACAGTGGCGTTAACTTCACCTGCTTTTGGATACTTAAATTCATAGTACCCGGGATACATTTTCTCCTCAAAAGTTTGAAAAGAGAACTTCTTAACATCACTTTCATTTGTACGAACAAATGCCAATTGCCTATTGTCGGGTGAGAACTCCATTAATCTTGTTACGCCAAACTCCTCCTCGTAAACCCAGTCTGTGGCTCCATTTATAATACTATTAGCCTTTCCATCTGTTGTAACCTGCGATTCAGTGTCAAAATCAAATTTAGTGAGCCATATATTTCCATCAATCACATAAGCCACCATCTTACTATCGGGCGAAAATGTAGGAATCATCTGTTTAGATGACTGTTCCGACAGTTTTCTTAATAGATTACGCCTAACATCATGGTAATAGTAGGTTGCCTTATATGAATGTCGGTATATTTTTTCTCTTTCTCTATAAACAAGTACCCTATTTTCGTCATCACTTACTAAAAATCCTTCAAATGTGTCAAATGGGCAATTTCTTGCAGTAAGGGTACTAAACAAAGTATCTACAGCCTCACCACTACTGTAAGAATATTTAATCACTGAAGTATTCAGTGCGTCGTTCTGATAATAATATAACCCATCAGACGATGATACCATTGCCGAAACTCCCATTGGGGTAAACTTTCCTTCAACAATATCATTAAGAGTGTAATTTTGTGCATTAAGTGTTAAAATAAACATTATTCCCAATGCGGTAATAAGTGTTCTTTTCATATCTGTTAAAACTATTTTATTTCAATAAAGTCGTATTGCGCAAATGTAGTAATTTTTTTGTATTTTCGGCGTTTATTTAATTCCTCAATTTCTTAAACTCAATTAAGAGAACTAATTAGAGAACTAAGTAATGAATCATTCTGATTTAAATTACAATATAAGACAGAAAACATTAATATAGATCAATGGAAACAAAAGAGCAAGAGAAAAAGGTTACTGAACTACCAGAAAATGCCTATAGGGAATTAGCTCCCGGCGAGGAGTATAAACCGGTTCTACCGGCTGATAAACCGGTAACTGAGGTGACAGGATATTCAATCTTCATGGGACTATTAATGGCTGTAATATTTTCAGCTGCTGCAGCTTATTCCGGTTTGAAAATCGGACAAGTATTCGAAGCCGCAATTCCCATCTCAATAATCGCAGTTGGAGCATCGGCTGCATTTAAAAGAAAGAACGCACTTGGTCAGAATGTCATCATTCAATCTATTGGTGCTTCATCAGGAGTTATTGTTGCCGGTGCAGTATTTACAATTCCCGGCTTGTACATATTACAAGCTAAATACCCTGAGATACAAGTAGATTTCTGGCAGATATTCTTCTCCTCTCTTCTTGGTGGTTTTTTGGGGATACTTTTTTTAATTCCCTTTCGCAAATATTTTGTGAAAGATATGCACGGCAAGCTACCCTTTCCTGAGGCTACTGCCACAACTGAAATATTGATGACTGGGGAGAAAGGCGGCAATAAGGCAAAACTACTTATTACAAGCGGACTCATTGGCGGTCTTTTCGATTTCTGCTTTTCATCATTTCGTTTATGGAGCGAAGTAATCACTACCAAAATTATTCCGGCAGGTGCAAGACTGGCTGAAGATTTCAAAATGGTATTCAAGTTCAACGTAAGTGCTCTAATATTTAGTTTCGGATATTTAGTAGGTCTTCGTTATGCTGTTATTATTGTAATGGGATCACTCTTGTCGTGGCTGGTACTAGTACCTTTGGTTAACGAAATAGGAGCTTTGGGTGCTGCTGTCGGAGGAGGAGTAAATCCATTTCAGGCAATGAGTGCTGAGCTTATTTTTGCAGAATATGTGCGACCAATAGGCATTGGAGCAATTGCTATGGCAGGTATCATTGGAATTATTAAATCATCTGGAGTAATAGGAACTGCGTTCAAACTTGCTGTTGGGAAAAAGGTGAAAACCGGAGGTGAACAGTTAAATGATAAGCGTTCGAATCGCGACCTTAAGATGTCGTTCGTTATGCTATTTCTCTTTTTCACGTTAATTGCTATATTTATATTTCTTTTAGTAGGTGTAAAAGTTACACTGACACAAGCATTAGTAGCGTTATTAA
>DATGMV010000069.1:0-2198 GCA_035307185.1 Fermentimonas sp.
GAATATGAAACGATTAGCTTTATTCATTTTTGTCCTCTTTACTATTTATTCATATACATTTTCACAAAATGTTGGAATAAAAACAAATCTGGCACACTGGGCAACTACTACTCCTAATATAGGAATGGAAATTGCATTAGGTAGAAAATATACCATGGATATAACAGGAGGAGTTAATCCATTTGAATTCAAAGATAATAAAAAGATTCAACATTGGATTATTCAACCCGAACTTCGTTACTGGACATGCGAAACCTTCAATGGACATTTTATTGGACTACATGCTTTGGGAGGCTCATATAATGTAGGTGGAGTTGACGTTCCGGTTGGTATATTAAAAAAGTTAAAGGATTATCGATACGAAGGCTGGGCAGCCGGAGGCGGACTCAGCTATGGTTATCAATGGATATTAGCCCCCAGATGGAACTTCGAGCTAAACCTTGGCGCAGGGTATGTATATCTTAATTATGATAAATTCCCTTGTATCAAATGTGGTGAAAAGCTGGAAGATGATGCCACTAAAAATTACTTTGGAGTTACAAAAGCAGCTATCTCCCTTATATATCTAATAAAATAAAAGTGGAAAATATGAAACATATAAGTATACATATAGGTAAAAGCAAAAGCATACTGCTAAACATAGTAATACTACTTGCTTTAATATTTGCTACATCGCTTCAAATAGTGGCTCAGAACCATTATTCCGAACAGTTGGCTATTGAGAATCTATCAATACAAAAAACTAACAATTTAACTAATATCTCAATGGATATCGATCTTGGAAATTTAGATATCAACACAAATGAGATGATAATAATAACACCCGTATTAGTTTCGAATAAACAGGATAACAGCACAGAGCTTGAACCATTCGCAGTGGTTGGTAAGCGCAGAAACAAAGTCTTGAGCAGACCATTTACATGGAAAGGTAAAACAGATATTGAAATACCTCAGTCAAATAAAATGTTACGCAAAAGAGGTAGTGATCAATCTTTACAATATGTGTCTGATATCCCGTATGCCGAATGGCAAAGAGATGCGCGACTCATACTAACTACAGAAGTCGTAGGATGCGCAGATTGTTCAGAAAACGAACCGGATATAATCTTATCAAATAGAGTCCTGAGAGAAATATTTATACCCGACTATCAATATGCATTTATCGAACCCGATGTAGAAGAATTAAAACAGCGTAGTGAAACATATAGTGCACACCTTAATTATATAGTAGCTCGTACAGATCTTTTGCCTGACTTTGAAAACAACAGAGAAGAACTTAATAAGATTGATAAACAAATCAATGAGCTAAAAAGTAATGAAGATCTTAGCATAACAGATTTCACAATCACAGGGTATGCATCTCCCGAAGCGCCAAAAGAAAAGAACCTATACCTATCGCAAAGACGAGCTGAAAACTTTGCCAAGTATATAGAAAAAAACTACGGATACACTTCAGATCAGTTCAGTGTGAAGTGGGTAGGAGAGGACTGGGCAGGATTACGCACCGCAGTTGCAGCTTCAAACTTAGCTAACAAAAATCAAATTATCGAAATAATAGACAATGTACCTGAATATGATGCGCGCGATAGGCACTTAATAGCTTTAGATAATGGAGTAACATATAGGAAACTGCTAAATGAATTTTATCCACCACTTAGGCGGAATGATTATAGAATTGCCTTTACCACACGTCCTTTTAAAGTGGAAGAAGCAGCCGAGATAATTAAATCTCACCCAAAACACTTAAGCCTTAACGAAATGTTCCTTGTAGCTAACACCTACCCGGTGAACAGCAAGGAGTATAACGAAGTATTTGAAATTGCAGCAAATACATTCCCCGAAAATGTAACAGCAAATGTGAATGTTGCAATTAAAGACCTCCGAGACAATAAAATTGATGGAGCCATCGCCAGATTGGAGAAATTCAAAGATAGCCCCGAAGCATGGAACACTCTTGCTGTAGCATATGCTAAAAAAGAGATGTTTGATAAAGCACAAGAGTATTTAACCAAGGCTGTAGAAAGTGGCAATACCGAGGCTAAGCATAACTTGCAACAAGTGAAAAGCTTATTAGAAGACAGATAAAATATAAACTAATAATCAACATTAAAAAATTACAGAAATAACAAACAGAAAAACTAAATGAAAAAAGTGAAAAAGAAAATCAAACAAAATCAAAAACTGAGTACAGAAAGCAT
>DATGMV010000070.1:0-3498 GCA_035307185.1 Fermentimonas sp.
AATGAAGGATATACTATATAAACTATTCGACTATCAATACCTCACTCGAGATGAGGCAAGACAGGTACTTGTTGATATAGTCAGTGGCGATGTACCCGAAACCCAGATAGCATCGTTAATCACCTCATTCCTTATGCGAAGTATATCTGTAGATGAAGTGCTTGGCTTCAGAGATGCCCTGTTAGAGATGCGTGTTAAGGTGGATCTCTCCGATTATTCCCCTCTTGATATTGTTGGCACAGGAGGCGATGGCAAAAACACCTTCAATATCTCCACAACATCATGTTTTGTAGTTGCAGGTGCAGGATATAACGTTGTTAAGCATGGCAATTACGGAGCAACCTCCATCAGCGGAGCAAGCAATGTAATTGAGCAACAAGGTGTAAAGTTCAAAGCAGATAACGACACATTCCGCAAAAGTCTCGACATTTGTCATATAGCATACCTTCATGCCCCCCTATTTAGTCCGGCGCTAAAAGCTGTAGCACCGGTAAGGAAAAGCCTCGGCGTACGTAACTTCTTCAACGTACTCGGCCCACTTGTGAACCCCGTGCAGCCCGAATATCAGATGTTGGGGGTATACGACCTCGCAATGGCACGGCTATACAGCTACATCTATCAGGAAGAGAATAAGAAATTCTCAATAGTGCACAGCATGGATGGATATGACGAAGTCTCACTCACCAGTCAGTTCAAAGTCTCCTCCAACAACGGGGAGCACCTCTATATGCCGGAGGATATTGGCTTCAAAAGAATCAATCAATCAGAACTATATGGCGGAGACACACCTGAAGATGCTGCCACAATATTCCGCAACGTGTTAAGTGCAACCGGCACCCAAGCACAGATGAACGTAGTTCTTATAAATGCAGCAATCGGCATACAAACCATAGAGCAACAAAAAACAATCGAAGAGTGCCTCGAAATTGCTCGCGAATCGCTATACGGAAAAAAGGCATTAAAGGTATTAGAAAAGTTTGTAGAAATAAACAGTTAACAGTTATGAAAGATGTATTAAGCGAGATAGTTGCAAACAAAAAAGTTGAGGTTGCCCTTCAGAAAGAACAACTTCCGTTATCAAAAATAGAGGAGCAACTGCAAAACATAGATATCAAAGCATTCTCTTTAAAAGATGCACTATTAAACTCAAAAAGCGGAATCATTTCTGAATTTAAACGCAAATCTCCAAGTAAAGGATGGTTACACCAAAATGCCAATATTGAATCCATCACAAAATCATATGAAGCTGCGGGAGCATCAGCAATATCTGTACTCACAGATGAGAAGTACTTCGGTGGCACTCTTACCGACCTCAAGAAGGCTGTAAATAATGTAGGAGTTCCTGTAATGAGAAAAGAATTTATTGTAGATGAATATCAGATATTCGAAGCAAAACTCTCGGGAGCAAGCGCCATTCTCCTTATAGCTGCAGCAATTACCAAAGAAGAATCTTTGCGTTTCACAAAACTTGCAAACCAACTTAAAATGGATGTACTCCTTGAGCTGCATGATGAAAGCGAAACCGATTACATCACTCCCCTCAACAGCGTAATAGGCATAAACAACCGCAATCTGGGCAGTTTCGTAACCGACCTTCAGAAGTCGTTCCATATGGCTAAATTACTCCCCCAAGATGCTGTTTGGGTATCAGAAAGTGGCATTTCAGATGCAAACATAGTTAGAGAGCTAAGAGATGTCGGTTACAAAGGCTTTTTAATTGGCGAATACTTCATGAAATCGGGCAATCCCGAAGGAAATCTTAAAAGATTTATTCAACAGATTGTTGCTCTCTGATGTTCTAAAAGTAGTACGAACAGATATATAATTGTTATATGCAAAACCATTTTAAACAAAATAATCATGATTATAAAAGTTTGTGGAATGCGCGATGCAGAGAATATTCAACAGGTCGAACAGTTGGATGTAGACTGGATGGGGTTTATATTCTATCCCGGATCACCAAGATATGTTGGCAATAAAATCAGCTACGTACCTAAGAAAGTGAAAAAGATTGGAGTCTTTGTCAACGCAAATCCACAGTTAATTAGAGATATAACAGATCAAAACCAACTAAATGCAGTTCAACTACACGGCAGTGAGCCACCCTGGTACTGTATTCAGCTGCAACAAGAGGGCTTTAAAGTGATAAAATCATTTGGGGTAGACTCAAACGGACTTATTCCCAAAGCACAACTCCATGCCTACGAAGGCAAGTGCAACTATTTTCTTTTCGACACCAAAACAAAACAGCACGGAGGTTCGGGTAGGAAGTTTAACTGGAAAGGTTTAGCAGAGTATGAAAGCGAAACGCCCTTTATATTAAGCGGAGGCATCTCGCCGGAGGATGCAGAAGAGATAAAATCTTTTCATCACCCCAAATTTGCCGGTATAGATATAAACAGTCGCTTCGAAACAGAGCCGGCACTTAAAGATATTGGGTTAATAAAAGATTTCATAAAACAGATCAGATAATATTTTAGATAAGATTATTAGAAAAAGCATAAAATGAACAGGATTGATAAACTATTTAAAGATAAAAAAGAAAACATTTTATCGGTATACTTCACTGCAGGATACCCGGCACCCGACGATACGGTAAAAGTAATTAACACACTCGAAAAACATGGGGCAGACCTGCTTGAAATAGGAGTACCCTTTAGCGATCCAATGGCAGACGGACCCGTTATCCAGTGGTCCGGAAACGAGTCGCTGCGCAACGGCATGAGTGTTAAAAAGCTATTTGCTCAGCTTAAGGATGTGCGACAGAAAGCATCTATCCCTTTAATTCTTATGGGCTATATGAACCCTGTAATGCAATACGGGTTCGAAAACTACTGCCAAAAAGCTGCTGAGTGTGGGGTAGACGGATTGATAATCCCCGATCTTCCATTTGCCGAATATGTGGAGTCGTATAAACCCATAACCGAGAAATATGGGCTTCATATGATTATGCTCATCACCCCCGAAACATCCGAAGAGCGTATAAGGATGATAGATGAAAACACGTCAGGATTCATCTACATGGTTTCCACAGCCTCGGTAACGGGAGCGAAGAACAGTTTCAGCGAAGAAAACCTTGTCTATTTTCGTAGAGTGAACGAGATGAAACTCAAGAACCCTCGACTCATAGGGTTTGGCATATCCAACAAAGAAACATTCGATGCAGCTTGCAGAGAATCATCAGGCGCAATAATTGGTAGTAAATTCATAACTCTTTTAAATAGTGAGCCAACAATAGAAGCTGCTGCAGAAAAACTGATAGAGGCAATTAGTTAGACCTTTTTTTAGTGAAAATAGTGTACATTTACAAAATCAAACATACACTATATTTTCATAAAATTGTTCAATGCCCTTGCAATCACACGTTGGAGAAATTGCCTCTTTACTTACTGCTGTCTGCTGGACTCTAAGTGCCATATACTTCGAGAGAGCCGGCAGAAGAGTAGGCTCATTATCTGTAAATATCATTCGCATATTTCTGGGAGTAGTATTCCTAGG
>DATGMV010000071.1:0-2121 GCA_035307185.1 Fermentimonas sp.
TTAAGAATAGTAACTTTGCCATTAATGAATAGTGATATTACACGTATAGTGTTTAATGATTCCGGATTGAATTTAGCAGTATCCTGGTGCTGATCAAGTATCTCCTGAACAATGAAATCACCCTTGTATCCATCAATGAGACCCTTTATCTCCTGTTCACTCTTCTTGGTTCTTATTAATTTTATTCCGGCACCACCGTGAGAGTTGGCACTCGGTTTTATTATAAACATTTCTTTTTCAGACAGTATGGAGAGGGACTCAGCCTCTGTTATGAGAGATGAGTTGCAGTCAAACAGATGACCATCAATGCGTTTAATGAATAATTCCGGTTGCTTTAGCTTGTTAAAGAAAATATCAAACAGTCCCTTATTTACAAAAACACAAGCATCCTGAAATGGATTAAGAGTACGTATTATCAGCGGATCATAAACAGGCATAGCCAGATAACGCGAATCAAACCCATGAATTTTCTTATAGAACCGATGAGAATTAATTAGCTTTTTTGAGACAGATAAACCCTTCCACGTCTGTTTAACACTATCAATTTCCTCTTTAGTCAACTTAGGAAAAGAGAATTTCCTGAGAAACACCTTTTCCTCATTAAACCATCTGCGTCGGGTAGAAAAAAGACTATACTGTTTTTTTAATTTATTGAGAATAGTCCTTATAATAGGATTCATTTGTAATACCATTTACTTATTCATTAAAACCCTTTTTACCAATAATAAAGTATCTTGTAGTAGGTAGAGTACGTGCCTTATACAAAATCTCTTCCGTAAACTCGCCAAAGGCAGGTCCTGCAGCAGTCTGGCTCAACTCTGTACGAGCGTTCCATTCTATAAATATCGGTTCACCATCCACACCTACCGATATATCCCATCCTGCCAGATCAAAATAGGGCAACTTTAAATGCATCGATTTGGCTACATCAACCACTTTATCAAATGATGGAATCTGATACCCCTCCACCACAATACCGGTGTCAGTCCTGTCCAGAACACCCTCTGCAGGCGGAGCATATAGTCTCTTCTCCAGGCAGCCATTTTTGTTGATTTTTGTAGTTACACCGCCCGAAGATTCGTTGTCGATGATTTTATCTTTTCTTCCTATTCTGATAACTGAATACATCAGCTCAATATCATTCCCACGTCTGTAAGTCAGAAGTCGTATAGTATTACTTATTCTCATTATTCTGCTGTAACTTTAATTTAACTGTTTCTCTTAAACTTGATATCATATAAAAGTTGATAATATTTTTTATTGAGAATTCTTACTAAAAAGAGCAGACCTTATTGAAACATTTTTAATCAAGATAGTTTACCTTCTTCTATTACACAGATGATATCTTTTTCTTCAATATCCTCTTTCCCCAGTAAGTACTGGATAGTTCTACCTTCTTTCCGGAAGTCTTTTTCAAGTAGTGAACTCGCTAATGTTATAATTGAATCAGCTATTGATGTATCTTCTCCTATAACCTTACCAATAGAACTGAACAAACAGAGTCCCATTGGTACATCCTCCAATAGATATCTATGATTTAACATTGTAGGACCTTTGTTTGATGATTCAGCAAAAGATTCAAAAACCGTCATTGCATCTATAGATAAATCTTCTTCATTTCTCCACTTTGCAGCTTCAAAATAGTCCAGTGATTCACAACCAAAACGATTTAATATCCTGTTCTTTTGTATATCAAATGCATTAATAACTTTAACAACTGACTTTGTAAAAGCCTCGCGATACATCCAGAACTCTCCTTTACTGTACTCAATACGTGATGCAGAGAAAAGCATACCAATTGTATGAACAATCATATTTGGATTATGGAAAGCCGACTCCAGGATATTACGCCTTAAGTATTTTGTATTTTCAAATAACTGAGATAAGATACCTAAAACTTTGTCACTCTCTTTAATCGGAAGAACAGAAATTGCGTTTCTCGGGTTATAGAATGTTATTCTCACATAAAGAGAATCCATAATCCTACCGTTGTATGCAGTAGTCTCCCATTCGCTATACAACACATCCTTTTTAATATAACGTTTAAAAATCAGCGAACCCATATAACCTGGAACAATCACTATCAACTGACCATCCTTAACATATGGAGCAATTAGTTTA
>DATGMV010000072.1:0-6182 GCA_035307185.1 Fermentimonas sp.
TCTCTTGTCTTGCTAAGGGACATAAAGGCAAATAAAAAGCTATAAATCAAACTCTTAAATGATAAAAACTAATAATCGGACTGCAAAGTTACAATAATCCAGCAAATTAGCAAAAAGATTAAGGCTAAAATCTTTTGTGAGTAAGTTATTTTTTTAATCAACCAGTTTTGAATTGATAAACTCGGTCGTAAACTCTATTAATTCGGTAAACTCTTTTGTAAATCGATGATTTGATCCAGCATTAATTGAAACATACTTAGGCACATCTCCTTCTTGCAATTTAATAATATAAATAATCGAATTATCTGAATTATCCTCAAATCCATACGAATCATCCATATTATGCAAATCGCTCTCTCTTATAAGCTTATCAATTTTAACAAACTCTTCCGAAGTCAGCTTCCCCTGCCTTATATTAGGTGTATTAGTTCTGGCATGCCTGTCAAAAAAATAGTTATATTGTTCTATCTGATAAGTTGAATCGGTATTCAACTGCAAATCAACTTTATAGTTTCCAACACTCTCCATACTAAACATGTACGAATACTCTTCCATCTCTGCTAAACTATTTCTGTCATTCTCACCATTTTTACTATTACAACCTAATAGCAAAACAAACAATATCAAAAAAAAGAACCGGTTGCTTCTTACCATATAATATTCAATTATTAAAAAAAAGGGAGGCTACCCTCCCTTTTTGTCGATTAATAAACTAATTCTATTTCCAAGGACCTGGCTGAACTAAATATGGATTCCCCTCTTCATCATTACCCATTGTCTGTATCTGAGCGTCGGGCAGTGGGAACATTGTTTTAGCAGCATCCAATTTAGCTGATGATGCAAATTTAGTAATAAAATTGGCTTCAAAGTCAACATATTCAGAAATTGCATTAGCCATAACTGTGCCACCCCAACGTGTAAGATCAAACCATCGCTGTCCTTCCATTGCAAGCTCAAGTTTACGCTCCATTCGAATAGCATCAATACATACATTTTTATCTGCAAATGCTGCGTGTGATGCCGGATAAGGAGCAACCAAATAATTGGCTGCTGGCACATCAGGATCAGTAGCCTGTTCTTTAGGCATATAAATAATATTATCCGGATGAGCAGCTCTTGTTCTTATTTGGTTTACATAACCCATTGCAGCACTCAACTCATTATCATTAGCCAAACACTCGGCATAAAGCAGAATAATATCACGGAAGCTTAAGTACTGAACATTAATTGCCGATCCAGGTGCCCAACCGTCGTGAATACCACCATCTGCAAGTCCAGCATCAAGCTCTTCTTTTGTGTAAACATGCTTTTTAGGCATATAAAAACCACCGTTAGCAACGTCTCTCACCCAGTTATTCTGTGGTAGTCCCCAATCTCTGTAAGGAATTCCGAATCGGCCAATTGAAAAGTCAAGACGTGGATCAACCGGCATATCACCGTTAATAGATAAGGCACCGTCACCAGTATTTCTTTCTGCTACAAAAGGAGGCTGTCTGTACGTCTTATCAAGAAATGGAAGTCCGTTTGCATCAACCTTATAAGAGTTAGCCAACTCATTTGATGGTTGATAAAAACCACAACATCCGCCTGGTGAACCGGCTCCTCCATGAGGATAAGCTATTGAAATACCTGGGTTAGCGTTATTATAATCACTAGAGAACTGAATGGCAAAAACCGATTCTTTACCATTATCAGTAGGACTGTAGAAGTTATGATGCATATTATCTTCCAGACCATACTTCAATCCATTAGAAGTAATTCCATTATCAATTACGTCTTTCAATATTGGCTTGGCAGCAGTCATATCACCCCTTTGCATCAAAACCTTTGCTTTAAGCGCTTTTGCTGCCCATGAGTTAGCTCTGCCCGGCATATCCTGTCTTGCAGGAAGAAGCGAGATAGCTTGATCTATGTCGGCAAGAACATTAGGATAAATATCAACATCATTATGTACTTTAGGGTCGTTGTCAGTATTGGTATCATCTACCCAAGGAAGAAACGGCCCGAATACCCTAATTCCCTCAAAATAAAACACAGCTCGCAAGAAATACATCTCGCCCAACCTCGAATCCTTAAATGCCTCAGGCAAATCTTCAGTTTCATTTATTGTCTGTATAGCAATATTTACACGTTTAGCACCTTTATACACCCAAGCATATTTTTCACCTATATACCCGTTTGTTGGTAAAATGCTATAAGTTTCCATAACGTTCAGAACCGCCTGGTCATTGGCATCGGATCCTTTATTTGCATCACCTCCATACATACTCCCGAAAGTCCAGTTGGTGATTGATGCACCCCAACCGTTTTCCGAAAAATTAGCATATGCATTTGTAGTAAGCAGATCAATACCTGTTTGGTTCTTAAGTGCATTTTGGTCGATACTTCCCTGGGGAGCAATGTAAAGAAAATCCTCTCCACAGGAGCTCAACACCACTAATACTGAGACAAAAAGCGTCAATAATATATTTTTTTTCATACTTGTTAAATTTAAAGATTAGAATGTAAAGTTAACACCAAAGAGCAATCGCATAGTGGTCGGCCATCCACCCATATCAATACCTCTTCTGAGGTCAGCTCCACTTCCGGCTCCTGTTTCAGCGTTTGTAAACTCTGGGTCTAATCCTGAATAGTTGTCAATCGATAGCAAATTCTCAGCCTGGATATAAACTCTTAAGTTCTCAATCGTAGCTCTTCTAACTAATTCACTAGGAAGAGTATAACCCAAAACTAGGTTTTTCAATTTTAAGAATGAGCCATCTTCAACATAATAAGAACTCGACACAGCACCACCCCAACTGTCCGAAGAGTCGAGTATAGGAAGAATTGCATTTGAATTATCTGCTCCTGGAGTCCACGACTGATCTCTCATTCTCACTGAACGATTACCACCAAACAATGGGAAGTCGGTAAAATACTTAGTATTATTAAAGAGATCGTTACCTATAGTTGAATACCAGAACATTGTAAAATCAAAGTTTTTATATGTAAGACCAACATTCAAACCACCAACTAAATCAGGGTGAGGACTACCAATCATTCCTCTGTCTTCCCCATCAATCTTGCCATCACCATTCATATCTTCGAATTTAAATTTTCCGACATATGATCCCGGATTTTCTAGAATAGAAGCAGCAGTTGTTCCGTAAGGTGTTGGAGAACTCAAAACATCCTGTTCAGATTCATAAAAACCTAACACATTATATCCCCAGAAATGCGATATTGGCAAACCCTTCATTGTTCTAGTTGCATTTGTTGATAAACGTACTCCCGCACCATAAAGCGCATAGTCATCTGCTGCAGCAAGCGAAAGAACCTTATTTTCGTATCTTGATAGGTTGAGTGCAATATCCCATCCTAAATCACCCTTTCTGTCTGAATAATTGAAACTGAAATCGAAACCCCTATTTCTCATACTACCATAGTTAATGTATGGAGTTCCGGGTTCACCTGCAAGGTTAGAATAAGCAGCACCAATCAACATGTCAGAAGTTTCCTTATTATAAAACTCAAGAGTTGAGTTAAATCGTCCCTGACCGAAAGTAACATCCAACCCAACGTTCAGCTGCTTAGTAGCCTCCCAGCGAGTTTCCGGGTTACCGTATGTTGAAAGCCTGTATCCTGGAGTTGAACCTGTATTTGCCCCAGCAAGGTCGTAATTGGTTCTGTCAGGAGTTGTTGTAAAAAGAGATGCAAAGTTGGTTGCACGAGGAATTTCAGAGTTACCCGTCAAACCATAACCAACACGTAACTTCAAGTCGTCTAACCAATCACGACTATCTTCCATAAATGCTTCTTCCGAAACGCGCCATCCGAATGATGCAGAAGGGAATGTTCCGTAACGTTGTGATTGCGAGAAACGAGAAGCACCATCACGACGTACAATACCTGTAAAAAGATATTTGTCAGCATAAGCATAATCAACGCGTCCGAAAACACCAAAAAGTGCTGTTTCACCCCAATACCAAGATTCCGTCTGTCTCTGATTGTTATTTTCACCCATTTGCAGTGTCCATGTATCAACGTTATCTTCGAAAAGATAGTTATACCTTCTGCCTCTCAACGTTCTTCCAAGACCACCTCTTAAAGCGTCAGATCCAACTAGAACTGTCAGATTATGCACATCTCCAAATCTTTTACTATACGTTAGAGTATTCTGCCATTGCATGTTGTACCCGCTGTTTGCCTCTTCATCGAAGTTGTTAGTACCTGGACTTTCAGAGAATTCAGGATCTTTTTTTGCCATTCTATATCCCCAGTAAGTAGAGTGGTCAAGACCAAAGCTGGTGCGGAAGGTCAATTCTTTCATGAAATCAATTTCGGCCCATACATTACCAAACAAGCGGGTATTTACGTAGTGATTATCCTTGTTTCTGTATTCACGCGCTACCGGGTTAACAAAGTTACCTGTACCTGAAATCTTAGAACCTGCCCAGTTACCAAACTCATCTTGCACAGGCACCCAAGGCGAAGGTCTATAAGTATAAGAGTAAGCAGAAGCTTCTGACGAATTACTTTGCAACCCTTGATCCTTCGAATATGTAAACTGTAAATTCTCCCCTACCCTGAACCATTCACGCAGATCAAATGATGTATTGATACGAGTTTGGTAACGTTTATAGTAAGAATGAATTACAGTACCTTGTTGATCAAAATAGTTTAATCCTAGAAGATATTGACCTTTGTCATTACCACCAACAAGAGAAAGTTGATGATTCTGTATCGGTGCTGTGCGATCAACCTCATTCCACCAGTCGGTATCAGAAAACTTCACCATCTGATTATTTGGGAAAGAGTAATCATTGATATTAATATCTGTTCTACCACCTGCACCCGTTGTAGTCATATAATTAGGAATCTTAGGTGTTGCCTCTGAACCAAACTGAGCATGTGTAGGAAATCTTTCATTACCATCTTCATCAAATTTTGTACCTCTAATCAAGAAAGAGTTATTTTGCGCTTCCCACTCCAGGTTCAACCTATCCATAGAATTAACAAGATCATACCTTGAGGTTGTCTTCTGAATTCCATAATATGCATCGTAGGTCAATTTTGGTTGACCTGTTCTAGTTCCTGTTTTTGTAGTAATTAAAATAACGCCGTTGGCAGCTTGCGCTCCATAAATTGCAGCAGACGAAGCATCCTTCAACACCTGCATACTGGCAATATCATTAGGGTTTAAACTGCTAAGATTCTGGTTACGTGTTGCAACACCATCTATTACGTATAAAGGACCATTATCGTTCACAGTATTAACACCACGTATACGTACCATTGTTGCAGAGCCCGGAGAACCGGTTTGCCCGATATATACACCTGGAGTTTTACCTTGAAGCTGTTGAGTTGCAGAAGACCCTGATGTAATTAATAAATCCTCAGTGTCAACAACAGCAACAGAACCCGTAATGTCCTTACGTGCTTGTGTTCCGTAACCAACTACCACAACCTCTTGAAGAGTCTCTTGATCATACTGCAGAATAACCGTCAATTGACGGTTCTGACCAATTGGAACTTCAATAGTCGAAAATCCCACATAAGAGAAAACTAGTGTAGAATTAGAAGACTCAACTTCCAATTCAAATCTACCATTAAAATCTGTAATAGTACCATGAGTTGTACCTCTCTCGATAACGTTAACACCTATCAACGTTTCGCCATCGGCATCTGTAACGACACCTGAAACTTTAACTTGTGCAAGCATCAAACTTGCACTAGCTACAAAAAGGAAAGAAAGATAGAGAATCCTTCTCATCCAACTACATAAATGCTTTTCTTTTTGCATAAAATAACGATTAAATGTTTATCTAAAATTAACGTAATATAGATTTAGTTTTACAAACAATAAACTCCACCCTTGAAGTTAAAAAACTTATCAAATCATTCTTCAGCACACATATACACTTCCTATCAATATCTTAGGCAGTTAACAATGTCATACATTATTACTCAAAGATAAAGACTATTATTAATTTTACAAAATATTAATCATTATTTTTTTCATCATTATTACATTTATTATGCAAAGCTGATTAACACTTTAACAATACACAGCCAATATTTTATAACAAATGATAATATTGTGACATATAAAGTTTAATAATGCACTATTACATCTACGGTTTTAAGAAATTCTGTTTTTAATTCTTTGTTTAATATTTACACTAAATGTACACCTATTTCAG
>DATGMV010000073.1:0-2764 GCA_035307185.1 Fermentimonas sp.
TATTAAAAGACTCCTTGGGTATAAACGGCATATTGAAAGATGTTTCATTATTATATAACCACCTCATGTGGCAAAACACTTTTCAAGACCTTCCTGCAGACGAAGTAATCTCCATGACTGAAGGACTTATGGAATTATTAATAAATCCATACATTAAAAAACGAGTCTCCGAACATAAATTTTGATTACCTCATAAGTCTTCCAGAAAACCAATATTTGAAGAGACTGGCTCCAGGAGGTCAGTTGCAGTTATACTTAGTAAACCCTTATATCCGCTGGACTTACTCCTGATCAACACTGTATCAACACTGTATTATCTCTGTATCAACACTGTTAAATAACATAGTTAATTAGGAGTTGGTTAGGTGTAATTATGTCTTTTGATTCTTGCTTTTATCAACAATAATTGTTAATTTTACAATTATTGTAAATATAGATATCATGGGAAATATAGATTTATCAAAAATGGGGTTTTCAGGAAAAATGGGTCATATTGTGGCATATGTAGTAAATGGAAAGCAAAGATTCAGAACTTTCTCTGAACCTCGAAATCCAAAAACACCAAAACAAAAGGCTCACCGCTCCAGATTTGGGTTTGTGAGCAGCAAAATGTCACCTTTATTTAAACAGATAAAAATTGGGCATAAGGATAATAATCTAAATTTTGGCACAGTTTGCGGCAGGGTAAACCGAGAGGCGGTAGTAGGGCAATCTCCAAACTTATCTTTAGATTATAGTAAGATTAAAATTGCAGAAGGAAAATTGCAGAAGCCTACATATGCAAATGTTAAAGTGGACGGAAAAACTAATATCGCTAATGTTAAATGGAATACTGAGATTGACCCTAATTCTAAGTACGGAAGCGAAAATGATAATGTAAGTATTGTATGTTTTAATGAAACTGTGCCTTTAGAGATTTTCAGGTACAATAAAATTAAAAGAAACTCAGGAAGCGCAACTATTGAACTTCCAAAACATTGGAATGCTTCCGAAACTCATTTCTGGTTATATGTATCCTCTTGGGATATGAGGCTTAATTCAGATAGTGTTTATATTGTCTACACCAAAACCTGAAAATAAACTACCGTTATTTCTTAAAGTATTGCTATATGGGGATACTACCCGGATTATCTATGAGTGGTGCTTACTGACAGAAACTCCTTAAGCGGATTGATAAACAGATCAAAAGCTTCGATATGCGGGAGATGTCCAATATCATCCAACTCTATAAGTTGGGAATTGGGAATACTCTTTTGAGTAGTTTTGCCTAAGTGTTGATAGAGACCCATTTTTTCTCGTACAGATTTGTCCTCTACTTTATTTTTACCAATTGCAGTGCGATCTCTTGTACCTATTATAAGTAATGTTGGAGCTTTAATATTTTGGAATTCATATAAAACTGGTTGTGTGAAGATCATGTCGGCTGTTAGGGCATTATTCCACGCAACAGTGGGATAGTCTGGATGCTCTACCCAACCGGTTAGCAGATATACCCATTCATCATATTCCGGTTTCCAGTTGTTGTCGTAATAAAATGCCAACTGGTATGCTTTAGTGCTCTCATAATTGGCATTAAGCTCGTTTTTATAATGCTCATCGATTGAGGTGTATGGTGCTACAACTTTCCAGTCCTCGAGTCCGATAGGGTTTTCGAGTATTAGTTTCTCTACATTATCAGGATACATTAAAGTATATCGTGTTGCTAACATACCGCCCATTGAATGCCCTAAAAGGCTTATTTTATCAATTGAAAGATGCTCAAGAAGATCTTTGGTGTTTTGCGCCAGTTGTTGGAACGAGAATTGATAGCCTTTAGGCTTTGAGGATTTACCGAAGCCTATCTGATCGGGTACTACAACTCTGTAGCCTTCACTTGTGAGCGCATCAATGGTGGTTTTCCAATAAGCACCATTAAAGTTTTTTCCATGCATCAAGAGAACAACTTTACCATTGTTGTCTTGTGGTTTGATATCCATATATGCCATTTTAAGATCTTGCTGCTGGCTATTGAAGTGAAAGTAAGTAACTTCAAAAGGATATTTGTAGTTAGTAAGCATTATATCCAGAACGGGGCGCTCCTGACTTTTAACATGCAGACTAAGCACTAAATAAGAAATGAACAGTATAAATAGTTTTTTCATCTAAATTAAACACTGCAAATAGCAATGAAGTTCGGTTTTGAATTGAAAAATTGTATACTTTTGTGAAACTTAAACTCAGATCTTTAAATGAACTAAAAATATTTATCATGAAGCTAAAGCTACTTGTTTCAATTCTATTGATCGCATCACTCTCCATGAAGTCTTTCTCTCAAAACGATTCTTTACGTAATCAGATATTGAATTACGAGCAATCGAGCCATGAACTATTAGACAAAGGACGGCGTTTGCTGCTGGATCATTTTGTGAAGAGCGATTTGTTTAAGGCAAAAGAGGTTAAGGATCTTTTACTTAAAGAGAACAACGGTAATGTCTACAATACGTTTTATCCTATTGAGTATATTTATATTCTATACTGGACGGAAGAGTATAATGAGTTGATTGATTTTATTAAACAGGTAGATTTTAGACATCCTGTTTCAAATTCTGTTAGTATCCTCGCACAAACTGATAACATGTTTTCTACTTTGTTTCACAAAACAGCTGAAAATAAAGATTTACTGCTTGTGTTCATAGAAGAAAGCGATGTTTCTGAAATGGATAAGGAGTTTCTGGTTCTGCAACTTGAAGATATTTTGAGAGCAGGACAAAGTGATGGTAGAATG
>DATGMV010000074.1:0-11362 GCA_035307185.1 Fermentimonas sp.
GGAGGGCAAATGGCGCCTACAACCTTAGAGAATATGCCTACATCTACCAGCCCTTTTGGCAGAGACATAAATACAATGGGACGACCATTAAAGATTCTGGACATGCTTGCACAACTTGATGGCGTATGTCTTGCTTCAAGAACCAGTGTACACACTGCTGCGGCAGTAAAAAAAACAAAACGACTCATAAAGCTGGCATTCGAAAACTCTATGGCATGTAAAGGAACCTCAATAGTAGAGGTAGTTTCAACTTGCAGTTCAGGTTGGAAAATGACACCCGCTGAATCCAATGATTGGATGGTAGAGAACATGTTCCCTATCTTCCCTATTGGAGATCTAAAAAATATATAATTATTAAAAGTTTTAAACTGACACGATGCTAAAAGAAATAGTAATAGCTGGATTTGGAGGACAAGGAGTATTATCTATGGGTAAAATACTTGCCTACTCCGGTATCATGGAGGACAAAGAAGTATCTTGGTTTCCGGCTTACGGACCAGAACAGCGAGGGGGAACGGCAAATGTAACTGTAATCATCTCAGATGACCCCATTAGCTCTCCAGTTGTAAATACATATGATATTGCAATTATACTAAATCAACCCTCACTTGATAAATTCGAGGAAAAAGTGAAACCGGGAGGAGTGCTAATATACGATCAATATAATGTTAACAATAAGGTTAAACGTACTGATATTGATGTATATTGTGTAAATGCAATGGATGAATCAATGAAGATGGAAAATAACAAAGTTTTCAATATGATAATATTGGGTGGATTACTTAAAGTGTCTCCGATGCTTAAAATTGAGAATGTAATAAAGGGTCTTAAAGAGACTCTTCCTGAGCGTCACCATCACCTGCTTTCTGTAAATGAGGAAGCTATTATAAGGGGCACAGAAATAGTTAAATTAGAGAAGAAAGCTGAATTACATATGATTTAAGTAGTCACACTGTAGTTTTACAGTGTTTATTAGGACTATATATTGACTATGTTTTGTAAATGCATAAAAAAAAAGACTGTCTATAATTCAAGACAGTCTCTTTCATATTTAAAATACAGATGTATACTAATAAGTTACAAAGAAATTAATACAACCTGAACTATTCAGTCACCTCATCAGAATCCTCACCTTCAACATCAGCAGTAGGTACAATTAACTTGTAACCTTTACCGTGTATATTAATAATTTCGATGTTAGGTTCCGGTTTCAACAACTTACGTAACTTGGTAATATAAACATCCATACTTCGTGCATTGAAGTATGTATCCTCTTCCCAAATTTGTTTCAGAGCATGATTACGCTCAAGAATATCATTAGCATGAGCGCACAAGAGGGATAATAATTCAGACTCCTTAGTAGTAAGTTTTGTCTGAATATCTCCTATCGTAAGGATTTGTTTTTGAGTGTCAAAAGACATTGTACCAAAGTTGTACAATTGCTGTTCTTTACTCTTTTTACCTCTAACTCTACGTATGATAGCCTCAATACGTAGTACAAGCTCTTCCATGCTAAATGGCTTTGTAATATAGTCATCAGCACCTGCTTTGAAACCTTCTAAAATATCTTCTTTCATGTTTTTTGCAGTAAGGAAAATTACAGGAACTTCTGTGTTGATCTGTCTAATTTCCTTAACAAGCGTAACGCCATCTTTTTTAGGCATCATCACGTCAACAATGCACAAGTCGTACTTTGTCTTTACAAAACCTCTGAAACCGGCTTCACCATCAGGGAATAAATCGGTATCAAACCCTTTTGCTTGAAGATACTCTCTTAGTAGCATACCAAGATTCTCATCATCCTCACATAAAAAAATTTTCAATTTCTCTTCCATATCATTTTTGTGTTATTACGGGTAAACTAATTATAAACTTTGTTCCTTTGCCAAGATCGCTTTCGGCACGTATTGTACCGTTTAGATCATTAATAATTTTTTTTACATATGCTAATCCCAATCCAAATCCTTTAACATCGTGCCTATTACCAGTATGTACTCGGTAAAATCGTTCAAATACCTTTTTTGCATCCTCTCTTCTCATACCTATACCATTGTCCTCAATAGTGATAATAATCTTATTACCTTCGTTTCGTGTTCTCATCATAAGTTTTGGAGGCACGTCTAATTTACGATATTTCAATGCATTATCCAAAATATTAAACAATACGTTGGTAAAATGCATTTCATCCACACTAATGGTAGATTTCTCTGCTTGTAGGTCTACATCAAGCTTACCTTCAAGTTTCTCAACCTTTAATGCATGTGTGTTAGCAACACTCACAACCAGATCATTTGCATCCAACTCCTTTAACTTCAATTTAGTTCTCTGCTTATCAAAAAGCGACATATGCAGAACTTTCTCTACTTGAAGACTCAACCTCTTGGTCTCATCACTAATTACACCTGTTACATGTTTAAACACTTCGGGTGACTTCAGAATCGACTCATCTTTCAACATCTGTGAAGCCAAAGAGATAGTAGAAACAGGAGTTTTTAGCTCATGTGTCATATTATTAATAAAATCATTCTTCATTTCAGACAAACGCTTTTGTCTGAATAGTGAAACCATTGTAAATATAAACGTTATCAATAGAATGAACGTAAATATCAAAGATGGTATAAAGAATGTAAGTTCACTATAAATATAATTTCTTTTAGTCGGAAAATACACTCTTAAGGTATTTAGCCTTGCAGGTGGATCTTGAGGAAACAGCGTTTGTGTATATATTGCTTCTTTGTCTCTGTTATAGAACCCTGGAGATTCGTAAACTACATCGTTGTCATAATTCACAACCTGAAAACTGAAAGGTTCATTCAAGCCATTGTAAGAAAGTTCATAACGAATGTATTGCTGTAAAACACCAAAGTCTACTCTTTCCTCAATAGGTTTATTACTTGAACGGTTCATTATTTTAAATATTACTTCGTCTATTAAAGACCGTTCATGCAAATAACGACGCGACAGAGATTGTTGTAACTCATACTGAGTTTTGGATATAGTACTCGCACTTTGTTGTGGTGTAACAAATACCTTCTTCTCTTCTCTATCTTCAGGGCGAAAAGACTGCTCAGATCTGTCTGAATCAAATCTTTGAGATACTCTGTCCTGAGGAGACATATTTGAGCTTGAAGGAGAGCCAGCTTGATAATTAGAGTATCTATTCTCAGACTCAATCATATCCTGTTCCAGATAATCCAATGTCTGATCCTGTTCCAGATCTCTCATTACGTTATAAAGGCTTCTGTTTACTTGTTCATCAAACTGCTGAGTACGTATATCCATCGTCGTACTCATATATCTCACCTGAAGAAACAGTAGGGCAAGAAATGCTGTGAACATCACTACGGCAAGCATCCAAATAGTCACTTTTTTCATACTTATACTACTTACCTCCGTTTTTTATTATTATATTATTTCAAAGAACGTTTTTTTTCTTCAAAAAAGTTCAAATTAATTCGAAAATATTTCAAAGATCACCTCTTCAATAATAATTTAACAAATAAACGACTTTTTTGTTTAACATATCCTCTCTAAAATGGAAAAATGCCTAAAAAAAGAGTCGAATCAACATAAATTAACAAAAAAGTGAATGTTAAAGTGCTAATTTATGATTTGTTAAAATTGCCTCAATGCATTGTTGTATAAACAGGTTTAGAATTCAGAGATTACAGATCTTCTATAGAAAATTTCTTTATTATTAACCAAAAACACAATCTCCCTATTTATTAAAATTAATTCTTAAACTCACACCGGCATTACTGTTAGAGGTTGGATAGGAATAAGACGAAACAAGTGGTCTATTCATCATTCTGTCGTAATAGGTTTTAAGAGTTAAACTTCTACTTATTGAGTAGTCTGCTGTAAACCTTATAGATGCTGTCTTCAATCCACTTGTGGCTTGTGTGAAACCATCCTCAATCTTTCTGATTAAAGCAGTAGTTGTCTTTTGTGAAAAATCAAGCCTGAAATTTATTTCTCTAAACTTATATCCCAACCCCACCTCTAAATCTTTGTCGTTTGTTTCCACAATCTGATAAGATGAAATATTAAGATTCACTCCTTTTGTTTTGTTTACTCTGATATTGACAATAAGGTTGTTGTGCAGCTCACTTCTAACCTCGATAAGAGGATTGAAACTTTGGGTAATATTCACAGAGGGAATAATATAAAACGATGAAAGATTCTGGTCACTTTTCATCGTATTCGAAGTATAACCCGAAGAGTATGATCCAATTCGATATTGAGAAATATATCTATGATTAAAAGTCAGCGACTGTAACATATCCTGCAAAATTGGATAAATTGAAAAAGCATTATAAGAAACCTCCCAGTTCGGTAACATCGACTTCAAATTTGGGAAAGGTGATAGTACAACTTTCTCAGCACTTTTACCGGTATATGCAGCTAAGAAGGCAGGGATCAACACATCTGCAGAATTTATGTTATCATTTTTAACCCTCTCTGCCACTTTAGCTCTATTATTTAAAAACATATCAAAAGAGCTGGAATGATAATTGTTGTTCCTGGTTGAATTTTCAAAAGCCGATGCCAAAGATATTGTAGTCATTGCAAAACTCCCACCTGTGCGATTTGGTATGCCCTCCATCATAAAATAAAACTCACTCCGTCTGTTATCCTCGTGAAGCATATTAAGTCTTATGTTAAGCCCCCTAAACGGCTCTATCGAAGCATCAAGTCTAAGGTTCTTAGTTTCATTAAATAGTGCTGGATTTATATTCTCATCATTTATAATCAACAAATTATTACTTAGTGATTTTTCAATAAACTCTCTTCCACCATCCAAGCCAAAAGCAAATCCAATTCCGGGCAATAATCCATCATTATTATAACTGTTGTTCTGACCGTAGAGATCACCAATCATAGGGGCATATCCCGGAACATCTGTTCTGCGTTTAATGCTCATATTCATACCAATATTCTTAATTGGTATCCAATTATTCAAAGAAGCAAAATTAATTCTACCATTAAAAGTGAATGACAAATCGTTGTAAAGATAATTGCCAATCTTCTCATCCGTAATAAAAGCACCTCTTTCCCATCTATAACGCGAATTGTAGGCTGCACTTGCATTTATCCATTTCAATCTATCAAAGCGTGAAAAGGGAAAATTATATGTTACGTTAGCAGTTTGTTCATAATTCAATGGTTTTCCTAACTCGGAGATACTCAGCTTCACGCTATCTTTCCATATTTCATAATCGCTGTGATTTATCTTTCTATCTACTTGCAAATAAGGCTCCTCTATTTCTGCCAGTGTACCCGACCTAAAGGAAAATAACAAGTTGTTAGAGATATTCCAATTGATAGAAAAATCCCTGTCCCAATAGAAATTACTGCTAAATGTAAGGAGCTTTTGATTTTCTGCAGGATTCTGATCTTGCAACTGTAACGTTCCGATCTCTCTAAACAACATCTGCTGATAATTTCTCGAAATATCAGAACTAAACTTAATATTATCAGGTAATAGGTTTAAATTCACAAATCCAAGCAGTTTTGACGTTTTATGGATACTCCTAAACGGCTCCCAAGCATCAACCTTTGGCGAATAGTCATAAGATACGTTCAACCTCCAGTCAGTCATTGTAGAATACTCAGTTTCCGGACTCTGCCGTTGATTCATGTTGTGCGCATATGTAAAACTGAAATTAGCCGGATCATAAGGCATTGGCCATCTGCTTTTAATATCCATCTTCACATTGTTCAAAGTCAGACTTCTGTTTTCCCATCTCGTCACAGCAATATCTCTAATCGAGTCAACCAAGTGAGAGTAGTCACTCATTTTTTCGAGGTTATTTATTTTATCCGAATCAAGCGTTCTATACAAATCTAAAGACTCTTCTAATAGTAAATCTGTATTAAATGGATCATACAATGGCGTAGAAAACTGATTCATGTAACTATAATATAGAGGAGCTGTCACCTTCAACTCTTTAGGTAAAAATCTACCAAGTTCAAAATTCATCACAAAACTATACGAATCAAATTCATCATTTCTCCTCTGCTGTAAACCATCATCAATAGCATCAAATCCTGCTGTCTCTTTTCGTCCAGAAAAATTAATACTTCCAATATCAGACAAAGTTAGGTTTACATTAGCTTGAGCAGCCCACCCACCGCTCTCATCAAATTCACTCAATCTAAGCTCATTAACCCAAACTTCTGCAGAACGAATGCTGCCCGATATGTTCCTTACGCCAATCATAATTACCTTCACATCCGCCAAAGATGGGTTTCCCACAATTGTCACAATATTATCCGGTTTCGCTGGATCGTGTCTCGTAAACCTCTCAAGTCTGTTCCTGAAAATTCCCCTCACCTCATCTCTACTACGACTCAACTTCAATGAGGTAAACAAGTCTAAGGGGAAATTAAACATATTCTCCATAGGCCAAACTGCCTCCCTATCATCATTATTATGTGCACTATAACTCCCTTCTGGTGTAAATCTAAGGGGAATCTCATACTCGTAATAATTATTCCTATAATCTGTTCCCAATCGCATAAAAATAGTCAAGTCCCCATTCTCAGCTAAACTCAAATCCTCATTAAGCAACTCCGCATGAACAAACATCTGCAATTGTTTATATCGCCTTAAATCATATGCACTGTTCTTATATACTGCTCTGGCATCACCCGACTCTAAATCTGTTACACGTAGCGAAAGCGATTGTTCATTTTCCTTTCTCAGCTGTGGCTGTCCCGGGTCAATCACCCTCGAAACTCCCGGTGGTAATACATAATTAATTGGAGTGCGACTACCATTCTCCTCAACATTAACAACTGACACATCAATACTGCCTGTGCCGCTTAACTCGCTACTTGAAAGTAGATCTCTCTGGTAGCTCCTCCACTCACTTCTCACAAGCTCTAAAGTTGCAAATCTTAAAAACACAGGCTCCTCAAAACCAGTCAAAAACAACCTCATAAACCTGATATTATTAAACCCTCTTATATTACCAATTCGCGATTCAAACCCTCTGATAGGAATTTTAAACTGATACCACGTCACCTTGCTATCGTTACCATTTCTAAGTCTCACGGTCGACACCCTTTTATCCACAATATAATTACTCCCCACCTCCATCAATCCCGGCTGGAGTGAAACTCTGTATTGATAATAAGACTCATGTTCACTCATCGTATTATCATTGTTAATATCTTCTACATCAGGTGTAGTGCGTGCAGCACCAGAAAACCTATCCTCCTCAGCATTCGTTGAATTCCCTTCACTGCCATTAAAATACTTATACCTATCAAGAATACTTAGCTGTTGTCTATCATGATCTGCTCCTCTGTAATGTCTGAAATTATCTCCTGCAGGATCATTTAGTGGGGAATGATCATCCTCCTCCATTCTACGCAAAGTTTCTCCTGAAATATTTTGTTTTAACTCCTCTATAAAATTGCTATATGTTGGAAAATCAAACTCCTCTTCGGTGCTCAAACCATTCAACCCAACATCTTGCAATCGTCTCACCTCAATATCTCCCGAATTATCAAAAGCATACACGGTCGATTGTCTTTTAGGATATTTTCCCCAGACGCTGTAACCAAATGCAGTAGTATCACCATCTATAGGCAACCCATTTTCATAAAATTTCTTTCCATCTTTAAGTATATCCTCAGAAATATTGCCCAGGTTGATATATAAATCGCCTCCGCTATGTCTTCCGGTAGTATCATTTACAAACGGATCCATTAACCAAAATTCAATATATTCAATATTAGCTGCCTCGAAATTATTAGTATCCATTTTTCGCATTATACCACCCCATCTATTGCGAGGATTTAAAAGATGTCCTTCACTATCCACTTCACTATCCAGATTATACGGTCCCCTTTCATGAGGATAAAACGAAATATTAAGCACAGGTATTGTAGAAGGTAAGCCGAAATAAGCATCTCTGTTTGGGAAAACTTCCCTTTCATAAACATCCCTTACAAGGTGATTAGATAACTGCTCAATATCATTTTTGATATGTGCTGGAGTTAATCCGGAATTCCTTCTCGTAAAAATCCCATCAATATAAAACCATGCAAATTGCGCCCTATTATTGCCATACTCCACATCGTTGCTTAAAGACGCCTCTGGAAACAACCCAGAAGAACTGTTGTTAAATGGAGTTGAAGCTAATGTCCACGAATAGGGGTTCCTAATATCAATTCCGGATGTAGAGCTTTCAAAATCATCTAAGTAAGAATACTCTCCAATATGTTTATTCTCGTAATGCCCCGGTAACATATGCGCAAACTCCAAATCGGCACTCAAGCTCGATGGTGAAGTAGCCTCCACAAACGGAAGTTTATTTAGCAAATTTGTAATCACAAACGATTGATTCCTGTACGACAAATTAGTCCCCAATAAAGTATTCTTTGCCGCTTCATATCCAAACATAGTTTTCACTATCATGGGTTTCTCATAATAATGCATTATAGTGCCACCAACCGACAAGTTCCTGTTAATATCATACAAAAAATTTACCCCCATCAAGGTACGTCTCTGCGTATGTCCCATAAAAAAGATATCATCATTAAGTACACTGCCTGTTGAAGATCTGTATTCTCCCCTTAGTCGAAATCTATTCTTTTCCGGAAACTGTTGAGCCACAGTCAGAGTCGAATCGTACAACTCCCTAAAAACATACTTCTCCGCAATCTGATCGTCGCCAATCTCTTTTTGAAGATGCGACCCAAACGGTTCCACCACAGGGAATATCATATACCCTCCGGCAGTATTAATAGTATACCCGTCAATAAAATCAAAAATGCCATCCGGGTAAGGGTCATTCTTGCTATTTAGCCTATCTAAACTCATCACGTTTAGTAATAATCGGTCATACAGCCCGGCATCGTTAATATAATTAAGATAAATTCCCGTAGAATCGCTCAAGTAACTCACGTTCAGCTTAAATCCCTCCTTTTGTACATCATAAGCCCCAAATCCCAGAGAATATATATTCTTCATCATTAGATCCCATGTGTAAGAATGAGGCGAAAAAGATACCGGTTTGAGTAACTTTACAAAGAGTGCATCCGACAATTTATCACTCGTTATGCTTACAACAGAATCACTCCCGTTTTGGGAATCACTGCTCTCAATATTATTCGTAAACTCTCCAACCATGTATACATCCCCATCATACATAAACTCAAATGCCACGGCCAATACCTCATCATCCTGCAGCTGTGTGTTTAATGACAAGTACCCTAATTGTGGCTGCAACTTATAGTCACTCTCACTTAATAATCTTGCATTCTCCAACTTTTGATAGTCCATTCCCGCAATCATTTCATTCGGAAAAATACTCTCCACATCATTTAAATTCCTTGCCCCACTAAAAGATGAAATCAACTCACCATATAGATTATTAGCACCATTATGCGTAACACTCAAACTCCCTTGTGAAGACCACAAGTCGTTACCAATCCTATCATGCTCACCCAAGTCTGCAAGAGCTACAATATTTCTTATCTGTCTGTAATCGCCTCTCCTATTTGTCACCCACACCTCAATTCTACTAATTGTTACTTTCGACTGTACAAAGGGCAACTTGCTCAACGCCTTGTCATATACCTCCCTAAAATATTGCCCAAGAAAAAAATGTCTGTTCGCATCATACTGGTCCGCATTAATCTCAAACTCTATACTTTTATAACTATTATCTTGTGAAAACAATGCCTCCGACTCCTTAAGCTGTCTCGAAAAAACAGTATTTAAATGCAACTTCCCAAACTGCAAATCCGCTTTCACACCAAATAAGGGACCTCCGGTGTTTATGAGCGAATTTGTAGTAGTCATATTCACATTACCAGCTTCAATATTTTTTATTATTTCATCCTCATCGCCCTTATAAGCCAGCTTAATTTCTTTAGAATCCAAACCGATGTCAAAAGAAGTGTTGCTGTTATAATTAATATCAAAATTCACTTTATTACCTACCTTTGCGTTCATGGTCAAATTAATATCCTGATCAAAATCAAACATGCTACGTCGCCTTGCTCGCTGGGGGAGGGTAGGGTTGTTAAAAGTGTTTTTCTTAATACCTGCAGATACCTCAATGTAACCACTTGTAGTAACCTGCACGCCACCCGTGCCGAAAATAGATTCCAAATTCATGCTGTTTTTCTGCCTATTTGGTAGAGTGAACTTTCTTCCAGATTTAGGTGCTTCGTAGTTAAGTGAATTCCTTTCCTTGAAAAATTCTATTTGACTTTTTCTAAGTCGATATTCCCTGTACTCCTCCGGTGACATTGAAAAAGGAGTAGAAATTATTTTATTTCCAACTCTGTTCTCAAAGACATATCTATTTTTTTTGTAGTCATATCTTACAATGGTATTGATATTTGAGGGCGACAAAAGGTTTATAGGATTCTTTAAATGTAGATCACTACTTTTTTCAATAAATCGCGACTCAAAATTGATGCTATCAGAAAGTTTTAAGGTATTACTGTCGGTTAAATTTATCCATAAACTATCTTGTAAACTAAATGTGGCACTATCCAATGGCTGCTGCTCTAAACTATAGACCACATGACTATTTCCTCCATATATAAATAGAAGTATAACAAGATATATGTAGATTGATCTATTCAGAGATAAACAGTTTAACAGTTAAATTAAAAAAAGCGTATCACGTAACCGCCAACTGCCTTACTATCTCTATTAGTAATTTTATATTTTAAAGTCTTTTCAGAGCCTCTTTAATTATTGCCTCTACGGGTAACGAGGGTTTTTCCTTAATAATCTTTGCTACCACCTTCTGTGAAGCAGTTTGTACAAAACCAAGCATAACCAATGCCTGAACAGCAGAATGTCCTGTCTCGGTAAGTGCAGTACCTGTTGGTGCAATCACAGTACCACTGTCATCAGTAAACTTAATCTTATCTTTAAGATCTACAATAATACGCTGTGCAGTTTTTGAGCCAATTCCCTTTACCGTTTGCAATACTGCTGCATTCTCTGAGGCAATAACCCCTTCCAGTTCCTTTGAGCTTAGAGAGGAGAGGATTACTCTTGCTGTACTTGGTCCAACTCCCGATACACTAATAAGCAACAAAAACAGTTCTCTTTCATGCTTATCCACAAAGCCAAACAACTGATATGCATCTTCTCTGATAGATTCATGCACAAATAATTTAGCACTTTTTTTATCGCTTATAGCTCCATAAGTATTCAGAGAAATATTCATCTGATACCCCACACCATAACACTCAATCGTAACAGATGTAGGTGAAATATCAGCAATTTCTCCATTTATATAGTCAATCATTATAAATTAGTTGGTTTGATTACGTAATACCATCACTATAACGGTAAAACATTAAAAAAATTATACTTTTC
>DATGMV010000075.1:0-12546 GCA_035307185.1 Fermentimonas sp.
ATGATTGCCATTGGTGTAGGTGGTGCTGATGCCGTTGATGTTATGGCGGGCATGCCATGGGAACTAAAGATGCCAAAACTTATTGGTGTTAAATTAACTGGTAAACTCTCTGGATGGAGTGCTCCCAAAGATGTTATTCTAAAAGTAGCAGGTATTCTAACCGTAAAGGGTGGAACAAACGCTGTTATAGAATATTTTGGAGAAGGAGCCGAATCTCTTTCTGCAACCGGTAAAGGAACTATTTGCAACATGGGTGCTGAAGTTGGTGCAACAACATCAATATTTCCGTTTGACAATAAATCAGCTCAGTATCTACATCAAACAGGCAGAAAAGAAGTTGCAGACGAGGCAATTAAAGTTATAGAGCATCTGCGCCCCGATCCTGAAGTAATTGCAAATCCTGAGCTGTATTATGATCAGTTGATAGAAATCAACCTATCGGAGTTGGAACCACATATCAACGGACCATTTACTCCCGATGCTGCATACACAATCTCTGAATTTGCCGATGCTGTAAAAGAGAATGGTTGGCCACGCAGAATGGAGGTCGGACTTATTGGCTCTTGTACCAACTCATCATATGAAGATTTAACTCGTGCTGTTTCTATTGTCAAGCAGGCTGCAGATGATAATGTGCCGGTGAAAGCGCAATTTCTTATTAATCCCGGTTCTGAGCAGATAAGATACACCGCTGAGCGTGACGGTATTCTTCAGGTATTTGAAGATGCCGGTGCAACAATAATTGCTAATGCATGCGGACCATGCATTGGTCAATGGAAGCGTGAAGATGAGACTGCAAACAATCGTGTCAATTCGATAGTTACATCTTTTAACCGAAATTTTGCCAAGCGTAACGATGGCAATCCAAATACGCATGCTTTTGTAACATCGCCCGAGTTAGTGGCTGCACTTACAATAGCCGGCGATCTTTGTTTTAATCCTTTGAAAGATAAACTCATAAATGGAAATGGTGAGGAGGTGATGCTTAAA
Source organism: Fermentimonas sp. (assembly GCA_035307185.1). Taxonomy (GTDB): domain Bacteria; phylum Bacteroidota; class Bacteroidia; order Bacteroidales; family Dysgonomonadaceae; genus Proteiniphilum. The sequence continues at coordinate 991 of DATGMV010000075.1, forward strand.
GAACCATCTGGATACGAGATGCCTCCAAACGGATACGAAGTACGAGATGCAGGTTTTATAGCCCCTTCTGAAAATGGGCCTGAGGTTTCTATAAATATAGATCCCAGTTCAGACAGGTTGCAGAAGCTTGAGCCATTTAAGGCGTGGAATGGAGAGGATTATATTGATTTGCCACTTCTTATAAAAGTAAAAGGTAAATGTACAACAGACCATATTTCTATGGCAGGACCATGGTTACGCTTCAGAGGACACCTCGATAATATTTCTGAGAACATGCTGATAGGTGCTGTGAACACATTTAATAACGAGACTAATTCAGTACTGGATCCTGAGACGAAAGGCTATATGACTGTACCTGGACTCGCTCGAAAATTTAAGTCGGAAGGCTTAGGTTCAGTTGTTGTAGCAGAGGAGAACTATGGCGAAGGTTCAAGTCGAGAGCATGCTGCTATGGAGCCTCGTCATCTAAATGTTAAAGTTATACTTGTGAAATCTTTTGCTCGTATTCACGAGACTAATTTGAAGAAACAGGGAATGCTTGGTCTAACTTTTATAAATAGTGATGATTATGACAAAGTTAGAGAAGGAGATAAAATTAGCATTTTGGGATTAAAAGAATTTGCTCCGGGTCGAAACCTAACCGTGGAACTTCTTCACACAGATGGTACCAGAGAGTCGTTTGCAGTTTCTCATACATACAATGAGCAACAAGTAGAATGGTTCAGGGCAGGTAGTGCTTTAAATGCAATGAAAAAGTAGTTATAACCTATTATTTTTAATACATGCAAGCAAAAGAGAATCCTACTATACCTTACATTGAAGGTGATGGTATAGGTAAAGAGATTACTACACATGTACGGCAGATTATTAATTCAGCTGTGGAGAAATGTTACGGCGGAAATAGAAAGATCAATTGGCAAGAGGTGCTTGCCGGCGAAAAAGCTTTTACTGAAGTGGGGACCTGGTTACCCGAAGAAACTATAGAAGCATTTCGTAAACATAAAGTTGGAATAAAAGGCCCCTTAACTACACCTGTTGGTGAAGGAATTCGCTCTCTTAATGTTGCGCTCAGACAAGAACTCGATTTGTATGTTTGTCTGCGTCCAGTTAGATGGTTTAAAGGTGTTGCTACACCTTTGCTGCATCCTGATAAAGTTAATGTTACTATATTCCGAGAAAATACGGAAGATATATATGCCGGAATTGAATGGGCTGCAGGTACTCCCGAAGCGAAGAAAGTATTAAACTTTCTTCAAAATGAAATGGGGGTTAAAAATATCCGTTTTCCCGAAAGTTCATCATTCGGAGTTAAACCGGTTTCGAGAGAAGGCACCGAGCGCTTGGTACGTTCTGCCATTGAGTATGCTTTAGTAAATAAATTACCATCAGTTACTCTGGTACATAAGGGTAATATTATGAAGTTTACCGAAGGCGGATTTAAAAAGTGGGGTTATGATCTTGCAGAAAGAGAATTCCCTGATCAGACTTTTACTGAACATCGTTTCAATCAAATAAAGATGGAAAAAGGATTAGAGAAAGCTGTTGAGATGTATAATCAGGCAATTGATTCAGGTCGAGTCTTTATAAAAGATGTTATAGCCGACGCTTTCCTGCAAAATACATTACTTAAACCAGAGGAATACTCGGTGATTGCAACGCTCAATCTTAATGGCGATTATATCTCAGATCAGCTTGCAGCAATGGTAGGGGGTATTGGAATAGCACCAGGCGCAAATATTAACTACATGACTGGACATGCAATATTTGAGGCAACCCACGGTACCGCACCCGATATAGTAGGAAAGGATTTAGCCAACCCATGTTCAATGTTGCTCTCAGGAGTTATGATGCTTAATTATCTCGGATGGAACGAGTCTGCCGACTTAATTACAGCATCGCTCGAGAAATTATTTGAAAGTGGTTATGCAACATCAGATTTGGCACGCTTTATGAGTGAGGGTAAGTCTTTGTCAACTTCCGAATTTTCATCTTTAGTAATAGAAAATCTCTAATTGTAAACTTTATTTAAACAAAAAGAGTATTTTCAATGTTAGAACAACAACATTTTTTGTATCAGTAGTGAGAAAATTATAAACATATACCAAATCAATAGTAAAATCATATGAATAATAATGAAATAACTCAAATCTTGTCGGATTCAATTTTATTTACCAGTGATATCGACAAAGAACTTTTTACCAAGATGGGAGTGAAGCGTGGTCTACGTAATGAAGATCATTCAGGAGTTTTAGCCGGATTAACTCGCATAGGTGACGTCGTTGGTTTTGAACGCCAACAGGATGGAACACTAAAACCAATTCCCGGAAAACTTTACTATCGAGGTCTTGATGTTGAAGAATTGGTGGCCGGCGTGCAAAAAGAAAATAGACTGGGCTTCGAAGAAACTATTTTTCTTCTCCTATCTGGTAGACTACCTAATAAAACAGAGTTAGATGCAACTCAAAATCTAATTGCCCAAACAATGCCGCTTAATCACACGGCTACAATGAATATTTTATCTCTACAAGGGAAAAATATTATGAATATTCTTGCAAGAAGTGTATTAGAACTTTACGTTTATGACGAGAATCCCGATGATATTTCTCGTCAGAATCTTATTAGGCAAACTATAAATCTAATTGCTAAATTTCCAACTATTATTGCATATGCATATCAAGTATTGAGACACGATGTGAGAGGCAGATCATTGCATGTGAGACTGCCATACCCCGATAAGTCGGTTGCAGAAAATTTCCTATTTATGATGAAGGGGCGTGATAATTATACCGAGTTGGATATAAAGATTCTTGACCTTGCACTTATTCTTCACGCAGAACATGGTGGTGGTAATAACTCTACTTTCTCTGTTCGTGTAACGAGTTCAACAGAAACAGATACATACTCTGCCATTGCAGCAGGTATTGGTTCGCTAAAAGGGCCACTGCACGGTGGAGCAAACGTTAAGGTTATGGGTATGCTTGCAGATATGAAAGATAATGTTTCAGACTGGACAGATGTTGAGCAGGTTGATAATTATCTTAGAAAAATACTGAATAAGGAGGCTTTCGATCGCACTGGATTAATCTATGGTATTGGACATGCAGTTTATACTATAAGTGATCCAAGAACAGCGCTTCTAAAGAATATGGCTAAAGATCTCGCCAAAGAGAAGGGTCGTGAAGACGAGTTTGCATTTATGGAGCTTATTGAGGAGCGTGCAATAAAGGTCTTTATGGAAGCAAAAAAACGCACTGCTAAAGGTAATGTTTGTGTGAATGTCGACTTCTACTCCGGTTTTGTTTACGATGCAATAGGTTTACCTTCAGAGGTGTACACTCCTTTGTTTGCTATGGCACGTATTGTTGGATGGACTGCACACCGTATTGAGGAAATGAATTTTACCAGTAAAAGACTTATTCGTCCTGCATATAAAAATGTAAGAGAATTGCAGGAGTTTACTCCTTTAAAGGATAGAAAATAAAATGTGTGTTTATAGATTGATTTAGAAGTTGAGTTGAATAGCTCAACTTCTGTATATCAATCAAATTTTAAAGAGAAGGTTTTATTAAAATGCAAAAAATAAAAGTAACTAATCCTGTAGTAGAGCTTGATGGTGATGAGATGACTCGTATTATCTGGTCGTTTATAAAGGAAGAACTTATATTGCCATATATAGATCTTGATATAAAATATTATGATTTAAGTATTCAACATCGTGATGCTACAGACGATCAGGTAACGGTTGATGCTGCAGAAGCAATCAAAAAATATAATGTTGGTATTAAATGTGCCACAATTACTCCTGATGAGGCTAGGGTGGAAGAATTTGGACTAAAGAAAATGTGGAAGTCTCCTAATGGTACTATACGTAATATTATTGGTGGCACTGTATTTCGTGAACCAATAATTTGCAATAATATTCCTCGTTATGTACAAGGTTGGACTAAGCCAATTATTATTGGGCGTCATGCTTTTGGCGACCAGTATCGTGCTACTGATACTGTGATAAAGGGCAAGGGCAAGCTTACAATGACTTTCACCGCAGAAGATGGCTCAACTCAAAGTTGGGATGTGTATGATTTTAAGGGTGGGGGTGTGGCAATGGCCATGTACAACACCGACGAGTCAATATTTGGTTTTGCAAGATCATCTTTTCAAATGGCTTTGAATAAAAATTATCCGCTTTATATGTCTACTAAAAACACTATTTTGAAAGCATATGATGGACGTTTCAAAGACATATTTCAGGAAGTTTACGAGAATGAATTTAAAGAGGAATTTGAAAAAGCTGGTTTAACTTATGAACATAGACTGATAGATGACATGGTAGCAGCTGCTATGAAGTGGAACGGAGGTTTTGTCTGGGCATGTAAGAATTACGATGGTGATGTACAGTCTGACACAGTAGCACAGGGATTTGGTTCACTTGGAATGATGTCTTCTGTACTTATTACCCCTGATGGTAAAACTGTTGAAGCTGAAGCGGCACACGGCACTGTTACTCGTCACTATCGTCAACACCAGCAAGGTAACGAAACAAGTACAAATCCTATAGCTTCAATTTTTGCGTGGACAAGAGGATTGGCACATAGGGGAAGTCTTGATAATAATCAGAAGTTGATAGACTTCTGTAATAAACTTGAGCAGGTTTGTATAGAAACAGTTGAGGATGGTGAGATGACAAAGGATCTTGCTTTACTTGTTTATGGCTCAGATCTGAAACGCGAAAACTGGCTAACTACTAAAGAATTTCTTGATGCTCTAAAAACAAATCTGGAGAAATCGATTTTAAGTTAAAAGATTCGGATAGGTGTATTAGCGAATAAATTAGGGCGATTCATAAAGAGTCGCCCTAATTATCTATTACTTACTAAAACTAAAGAATAGATTTTTTAATGATAAAGACAATTAATCTTCTTTCTCTTGTTCTTCGTATTCTTTTAGAAGTTTTTCCTGAACGTCAGAAGGAACAAGTTCATATCCGGAGAATTTCATTGAGAATGAACCTCTACCACCAGTTATTGAACTCAAAGATGTTGAATAAGTGCTCATTTCTTTCAAAGGCACCTTAGCATTTAATTTTTCAAATCCTTTCTCACTCTCCATTCCCATTATTAATGCTCGTCGCCCCTGAAGGTCACTCATAACATCACCCATGTACTCACCGGGAACTGATACTGTAACGTTGTATATAGGTTCAAGAATTTTTGGAGATGCATTCTTGAAAGCAGTACTAAATGCATTTCTACCTGCCAACATAAAGGATATTTCATTCGAATCAACCGGATGCATTTTTCCATCATACACAATTACACGCACATCTCTTGCATAAGACCCTGTAAGTGGACCTTGTTCCATTCTTCCCATAATACCTTTCAGGATTGCTGGAAGAAATCTTGCGTCAATTGAGCCACCAACTATACTGTTAACAAAAACAAGCTTACCTCCCCAATCCAACTCTACCACTTGCATATCGCGGTTTTGTATCTTAAATTCTTGTCCGTTAAACTTATATATCTCCGGAAGAGGCATTCCTTCAGAGTATGGTTCAATAATTAGATGTACTTCGCCAAACTGACCTGCTCCACCAGACTGTTTCTTATGTCTATAATCAGCGCGTGCAGACTTGGTGATTGTTTCACGATATGGAATCTTAGGCTCGAAATACTCAATCTCAATCTTATCGTTATTCTCAATACGCCACTTGAGTGTCTTTAAGTGAAATTCACCTTGCCCGGAAACAATGGTCTGTTTAAGCTCTTTAGAAATTTCAACAAGCCATGTAGGATCCTCCTCTCTCATTCTATTAAGGGCCTCATTCATTTTTTCTGAATTAGACTCGTTTACGGCTCTTATAGCCCTACGGTATCGTGGTTCAGGGTATTTAATGAAGTCGAATTTATGTTCAGAACCTTTAGCGTTTAAAGTATTACCTGTACGCACTTCTTTTAGTTTAACAGCAGCACCTATACTTCCAGCTTGCAGCTCGGTTGCCTTATTTCGCATCTGTCCGGCTACAGTATATAATTGTGCAAGTCTTTCTTTAGATTGCCGATTGATATTTGTAAAATCATCTCCTTCTTTAACAACTCCCGACATAACCTTAAAGTAGCTAACCTCTCCGATGTGTGGTTCAACAGTAGTTTTAAAGAAGTAGAGACTTGTGGTATCAGTAGATTCCGGTGGAACCTCAACACCTTCAGAATTTAAGGGTGATGGCATGTCATCTGGAGATGGGGCAACCATACTTAAGAAATTCATTATACGGTGAACTGCCATATTTTTCTCCCCTGATGAACAGAAAACAGGGTATAAGCTTTGAGTAAGCATTCCTTTATGTATACCATCACGCATTTCCTCTTCAGTTAGCGTACCCTGATCAAAGAATTTTTCCATCAATCCTTCATCATTCTCGGCTGCTGCTTCAAGTAAGATCTGATAGTACTCGGCTGCTTTTTCTTTTTCTTTTTCTGGTATTTCAAGTACCTGTGGTGCCTCAGCACCCGGTTCCCAATGATAATATTTCTGTTTTAAAACATCAATAATACCATTAAAAGTGGTTCCACTACCTATAGGGTACTGTACAGGAGTAATTTTATTACCATACACTTCTTTTAGACTTGCAATTGTGTTATCATAGTCTGCTTTTTCATGATCCATCTGGTTTACAAGCAGTACTACAGGTTTTTTTAGTGAATCAATATAACGAAATTGGTTTATAGTACCAACCTCAACACCACTTGTAGCATCAATGAGCATAAGAGCCATATCTGTTACATTCAGAGCTGTCACAACACCACCAATAAAATCATCTGCTCCGGGACAGTCGATGAAATTCATCATCTTGTCTTTCCATTCATAAGAAATTACTGAAGGAAAAACAGAATATCCATATTCCTTCTCTACCGGAAAATAGTCACTTACGGTGTTTTCTCCATCTATGGTGCCGCGTCGTCTTAATAGACCACACTCGAAAAGCATAGCTTCAGCGAGAGTGGTCTTTCCTGACCCTGAATTGCCAATCAGGGCTATGTTCTTAATTTGGTTAGTTTTGTAAACTTTCATGATTAGAAAATATTATTATTTAAGTTATTTATTAATTCTCACTATTTATCTATCTGTTCTCTGTTTTGTTAACTTGTAATTGTCTTTTTCTTAATGGGTGTAATTTAATCAAATAGTTTTATTTATATGTTAGTCTGATGGTTAGTTTATAAATTTTGTATTAAAAAAGACTTTGCGTCTGTAATAGACCGGCAAAGTCGAGCTTTACTTTAATATTTTTGCAATTTATACAAAAGAGGTGATTAAAAAAAATGTTGCGTTTATGTTTTATAACATATCCTGAAGGACACAAATATATGTGTCAATTATGTTTATAAATTGTTTTTAACGACATTTGCGTTACAAATTTAAATATTATGGAGCAATATTATAATCAGACTATCGAACAGATCTTACAGAAATTTGATGTAGATTACACAAAGGGATTATCGACCGATGAGATTCAAAAAAGAGTTGATGAATATGGATTGAACAAACTCGAATCACTCAAGCAAAAATCGCTATTAAACATTTTTATTGAGCAGTTTAAGAGTAGCATGGTAGTTATACTCTTTATTGCTGCGGTTGTTTCGGGCGTTATAGGAGTGATGGAAAACGAAGGTTTGGTTGAAACATTTGTCATTCTGGCAATTCTGCTTCTAAATGCCATAATAGGTACAATTGAAGAACGTAGAGCTCAATCTTCTCTTGAAGCTTTAAACAAGATGAGTTCACCTATAAGCAAGGTTTTGCGTAATGGTCAGATAGAGGAGATTAACTCAACAGATATAGTGCCGGGTGATATAGTAATACTTGATACAGGAGACATTATACCTGCAGATATGAGATTAATAGAGGCTGTCAATCTACAGGTACAAGAGGCAGCATTAACCGGAGAATCAGTTCCAGTCGAAAAAATAAACAGTCAGCTAAAAGGTGAAGAAGTATCACTTGGTGATCGCACCAACATGGCATTTTCTACGAGCATAGTTACATATGGTAGAGGTAAAGGTGTCATTGTAGGCACCGGGATGAATACCGAAGTTGGTAAAATTGCTCATATGTTACAAAACACCGAAGCTACTGAAACACCAATGAGTAAGAGGCTTGAGCAACTAGGTAAAGTTCTCGGATACGTTGCACTTATAATCTGTGCGCTAATTTTTGTTATAGGCATATTATATGGTAACGATTTACTCGAAATGTTTATGATGGCTGTAAGTCTTGCAGTGGCAGCTATTCCCGAAGGTTTACAAATTGTTGCAACAATTGTACTTGCAATAGGTGTACAACGTTTGGTGAAACAAAATGCAATTGTTAGAACTTTACCATCTGTAGAAACATTAGGCAGCACAACAGTTATATGTTCTGATAAAACAGGTACTTTAACACAGAATAAAATGACTGTTGTTGAAGGGTGGACTGCACAAAAGAATGTAAATTTTAAAGATCAGGATAATCAGTCAGGAGTTCAAAATGATGTTGAGGTGATGCTTAAAACTGCTCTTCTTTGTACTGATTCTCACCTGAAGATTCTTGATGATGGCAGTCATGAGTTATCGGGAGATCCAACTGAAACAGCCATAGTAGATATAGCCCTTAAGCTTGGCTATAACAAGAATGAAATGGAGAGTAAATATCCACGAATTCAAGAAGTACCTTTCGATTCAGATAGAAAAAGAATGACAACTATCAATAAGATGGAAGATAGTAAACTACATGTTAATGTAAAGGGCGGATTAGATGAGGTACTAAATGTTACTACTCATTTATTAGATAACGGAGAGATTCGCGAAATTACAAATAAGGATATTGAAATTATTAGATCAGAAAATGAGCGAATGGCAGAGTCTGCTCTACGTGTGCTTTCTATTGCTTATAAAGTAATCGATTCATTACCAGAGAAAGTAGATGCAGAAAACATAGAGAAAGGGCTTATTTTTATCGGGTTACTTGGAATGATAGATCCTGCACGACCAGAGGTAATAGAAGCAGTTAAGAGATGTAAGACTGCAGGAATCAGACCAGTTATGATTACCGGCGATCATAAGATTACAGCTATTGCAATAGCAGAAGAAATTGGAATTTATAAAGATGGCGATAAGGCAGCTACCGGTATGGTTTTAGAGGAAATGGATGATGCTTCGCTTTATAAGGACGTAAAAGACTATTCTGTATACGCTCGTGTTGCACCTGAACACAAAGTTCGTATTGTAAAAGCATGGCAAAGTCACGGCGATATTGTGGCGATGACGGGCGATGGTGTAAACGATGCCCCGGCACTCAAACAAGCAGATATAGGCGTCGCAATGGGTATAGTGGGAACTGAGGTTGCAAAGGATGCCTCAGATGTGGTTTTAACCGATGATAATTTTGCTACAATAGTTAGTGCAGTAGAGGAAGGTAGACGAATATACGATAACATACTCAAGGTTATTCAGTTTTTATTATCAGCCAATATGGGAGAGGTTCTTTTAATATTTATAGCATCAATTTTTAATCTTGGCAATCCATTATCACCTATCTTAATACTGTGGATAAATCTGGTAACAGACAGTCTTCCGGCTCTTGCGCTTAGTATTGATCCTGCTGAAAAAGATATAATGACTCGTAAACCAAGAGATCCTAAAAAAGGCTTCTTTACAAAAGGTATGGTAATTAGAATTATTTATCAAGGATCAACAATTGGTCTTATATCTCTCGCAGCATATATTTTAGGAAGAAATGACGGCATAAGCATGGGGCTTGAAGAACCCGAAGCATTGGGGCGAACAATGGCTTTTGCAGTGCTCGGCTTCTCTCAACTATTTCATGTTCGTAATCTTCACTCAAATAAAATGTCTTCATTTAAAACAAGTATATTAAGTAATAAAGCTCTGCTGGCAGCAATTTTTGCGTCAAGCTTGTTAATGCTTGCTGTAATGCTAATACCGGCTGTAATGAATGTCTTTGGCCTTGTTACTATGGATTCTATGCATTGGGTGTATGTGCTTGCACTGTCGATTGTGCCAATCGTTGTTGTTGAATTAGTAAAAGCTCTTAGACTCAATCACACAAAAGATGAATATTAAACAAAAATGATTTTCTTTTAAGCACCTATTTAATCATTAAACTGAAAAATGATTTCAATTACTTAATTAGAAATTGAATAATTAAAGACCCGAAATACCAAACGTTTCGGGTCTTGTTTATGAACACAGCCTCATCCACTAAGGAAAAATTGATTATTTATGTTTGTTAAACTTAAACATTCCTAAAAAAATGCACTAAAAACTACTTTTTGTGCATAAAATGATTATTATTTGTATTTTTGAGTTCAATAAATTACAATCTTTAGTTTATTCCCCATTTTATGTTACAATTAGGTTATAGTTCTAATCACTAATGTGGTATAATTTTAGAATGTGAAATGTAAAACAGATAATGTATAATTAAAATTATAGAAATGGAAAACATTCAAACAGCATTATTTCTACTGGGTATAGGAATAATAATGGTATTTATGGTTCTCTCATTAGTTGTGGGTATTGGTAATCTTCTAATAAGACTCACCAACAGATATATTAAAGATGATGGGAAAAATGGAAGTGTTGTCAACCCCGGCGGCACAAATAATAAGAAAATTGCTGCTATAATTGCAGCAGTAGATTTTGCAACACAGGGCAGTGGTAAAGTTGATTCGATACATAAAAAATAAATAAGAATATAATATGGCAAGAGAAATTAAATTCAGTCTACTCTACAGAGATATGTGGCAATCAGCGGGTAAGTATGTGCCCACGGTCGAACAACTAACAGAAGTTGCACCGGCAATAATAGATATGGGTTGTTTTGCCCGTGTTGAAACAAACGGTGGAGGATTTGAGCAGATAAATCTTCTTTTTGGGGAAAACCCAAATAAAGCAGTACGAGAATGGACTCAACCATTTAATGATGCAGGTATTCAAACTCATATGCTTGAGCGTGGATTAAACGGTATACGCATGAGTCCGGTTCCAGCAGACGTACGTAGATTAATGTTTCAGCTCAAGAAAAAGCAGGGGACCGACATTTCACGATCATTTGATGGATTAAATGACCCCCGTAATCTTGAGAATTCCATTAAGTTTGCTAAAGAGGCAGGAATGATATCTCAAGCGGCACTTAGTCTTACCGTTTCACCGGTACATACAATTGAGTATTACACAAATTTGGCCGATACACTAATTGAAATGGGTGCAGATGAGATCTGTATTAAAGACATGGCGGGAGTTGGGCGACCAGCTTCTATTGGAGAAATAGTAAAGAATATAAAAGAGCATCATCCAAACGTTCCAATACAGTATCATGGTCATGCAGGTCCGGGCTTTCAAATGGCCTCAATTCTCGAGGCAGCAAAAGCAGGAGCTGAATATATTGATGTTGGTATGGAACCACTTTCTTGGGGAACAGGTCATGCCGATTTGCTAGCTGTTCAGGCAATGCTCAAAGATGCCGGATTCAAAGTGCCCGAAATCAATATGAAGGCTTACA
>DATGMV010000076.1:0-4264 GCA_035307185.1 Fermentimonas sp.
TTGTGAAAGCAATAGAGTGAGAAGTATCAAGTCCTATTATACCTACTTTTTTCTGTGCGTGTGACAAAACGAATAGCCCTGCCAAAAATACTGTTAAGAATGTTTTAAGTCTCATAATTATATTTTTTATTTAGTTTCGTCAAGTAGAGATGCACTATCTCTGTCGAGATAAAGAATAGCACCATCCTTTTTCCTCAAAATAGTGGCGGGACATTTTTCACTAATTTCCCAGTTGAGTGTATTATAAACTGCTTGTGCTTTGTTATATGCCGGTACCATACAGAACATATGATCAGCTTTAAGTAACCCAGGTATAGTAACTGTTATAGCATGCGTTGGCACATCACTTAATTCTGCAAACAGTTTTTCATTTACTTGTTGTTGCTTACACGCTAAATCCAGTTCCACAACTTTCGCAAGTTTCAGATCGTTAAAATCTGCAACAGGAGGATCATTAAAAGCTATATGACCATTTTCTCCAATGCCAAGGCAAACGATATCTACCGGATTTAATTTAAGAAGTTCTGCATATCTTTCGCTTTCAGATTCCGGATTTTCCGCACGTCCGTTTATATAATTTACACTTTTAAATGGCACTTTGCTAAAAAGTCGGTCTCTTAAGAAATTACCGAACCCTTGTGGAGCCTCTTTCTCCAAACCAATATATTCGTCCATATGGAATGCATTAATTCTATCCCATTCTATTCTCTTATCCTCTATAAGAGCTTTCATGAAATCACTTTGCGAAGGAGCTGCAGCAAAAATCATATTAATTTCTTTTTTCTCCTTCAACAACACCTGAATTGTATTTGAAACATTTTCAGCTGCCTCTCTACCCATTTCATCCCTATCAGGGAAAATTCTTACATCTAACATTCCTACTTTAAATGTAATCAAATTTGTACTAGTTTTCATATATGACATTTCCTTCTAAGATTGTGTGTGAAACATTAATATTATCATCAAAAATAACAAAATCGGCATCCTTACCTATTGCTACTGATCCCTTATTATTATCTAATTTCATAATTCTGGCAGGCGTCAAAGTCATCATCTTAACTGCTTCTACTAAAGGAACTTCTGCAAGTTGAACCATAGTTCTCACTAACCTATCTGTTGTTGCCACGCTACCTGCAAAAGCTGTACGATCAGGTAATTTAGCAACACCATCTTCAATTATCACTTTCTGACCTTTCTCTAAACTACCTAATATACTTTCTCCATCAGGCATACCCGCACCACGCATAGAATCAGTACATAATGCAATTCTATCAGACCCTTTAAATTTGTACACAAATTGTAATAGAGATTTTGGCAAATGAACACCATCAGCAATTATTTCTACATCCATACCATCAATTAGATATGAAGCCTCTACAACTCCTGCGTAACGATATGCATTTCTACGAGTAATAGTTGACATTCCAGAATAAAGGTGTGTTGCAAGAGTAAAGCCTGCATCAAATGCTTCAAGCACTTCTTCGTATATTGCATCCGAATGGGCCACAGCCGTTAGGATATTCTTTTTAGCAAGGACTTTCGCAAACTCCAACGCACCCGGAAGCTCTGGAGCTAAACTCCATCTTACAATATCATCAGATGAAGCCATTATCTTATTATACTCTTCAGGTTCCGGATTTCTAAGATACTTAGGGTCTTGAGCGCCTCTTTGACTGTATGCAAAATATGGACCTTCAAGATGCAAACCAAGAAATTTAGCACCTTTATCATTTTGGCTATTGGCTTTTTTGTATGTCTCAAAAGTCTTTAACAACTCTTCAAAGGTGCTTGTCAATGTTGTAGGCAGTAATGCTGTTGTACCATGCTTAGCATGCATTTCTGCGGCTCCAAGATAAGCTTCGACTGTACCATCCATGAAATCGTGACCTCCACCTCCATGGGTGTGAATATCAATAAAACCTGAAGAAACATATTTGCCGTTGGCATCAATTACTTTATATGCTTCAGCCAAACTTGGAGCTTCACCGTCTATTATAGAAATTAATTTCCCGTTCTCAATTACCAGAGTTTTATTTTCCTCTATCCTATCAGGGAAAATAACTTTGCCATTTTTTATTATGATTTTGTTATTCATATGTTTAAAATTATTTATTTTTCAAATGTTGAGTTTGGAACTCGTAATTAATCATTTAGTATTGCAATAATCATTATTTCTCTCGTTTCATGCAATAAAATATATTGAAATTAATCCTTCTTAGGTTTCCAAGAATCAATTTTAAAACCAAACGATCCGTACCATACAATATAGGCAAAACATGGTATAAGAATCCAATAAGCACTTTTCATAGATTCAAAATTGGAAACATCGCCAACAAAAGTGTTATAAACAATTGGCATAATTGCACTACCACATAAAGCCATTACAAGGAAAGAAGAACCAAGGTTTGTGTATTTACCAAGACCTTTAATAGCAAGTGGCCAAATTCCTGCATAAAGCAATGCATTAGGTAAACCCATCATCACCAAATACCATAATGATATATCGGTAGTTAAACCTAAGAATGTAACTGTCCCCGAAGTTGTAATAATTAGTATAGAAAGTATTAAATTAATAGATGCAGCTATAAGTAATGCATGACGTTGATTAAGATATTTAGGAATTAACGCTATCCCTATGAAATAGCCTATAAAAGTAAGAAACATTGTATATGATGGAACATTCTGTGCAGGTCCTGCAAGACTTTCACCCATAGTGCCTGCATATTGAATACTTGTACCTAAAGCAATCATCTGTGTACCGATATGAAAAAACATTGCTATAACTCCCAACATCAATGCGGGATACCAAAAGATGGAACCACGATCTTTACCATCGGCAGATCCACTCTTATTAGTTACAGAAGGATCAAGTTCCGGGAGTGGCGAAAATTTAACAACTATACCAAAAATAAAAAGGAAGGCAGCAAGTACTATGTAAGGAGTTACAACACCCTGTATCAAAGTGTCAAGTGCTACTTCGAGATCACCGCCAGTGTATGCTCCGGCTTCAATTTGTTTCATCAACTCCCTATCGGAATCACGAATAACTACCGATGCAAATATCAGATTTGCTAAGACACCTGCAAGTTTATTACCTGTGCCTACTATGCTCATACGCTTTGCAGCACTTTCAATAGGTCCAACTATAGTAACATATGGGTTAGCAGCTGATTGCAATATAGCCAAACCTACTCCAAGTAAGAAAAGTCCAAGTAAAAATATTTGATAAACACGCCAGTATGCCGCAGGGACAAATAATAATGCACCTAATGCCATACTCCAAAGTCCAAACATCATACCTTTTTTATAACCTACCTTATTCAATAAAAATGAAGAGGGTATCGCCATTATCAAGTATGCAATATAAAAAGCAAATGTTACTAGATAGGATTGGAAACGGGTTAATTGTAGTGTTAATTCAAAATAAGGTATCAATATGGTGTTTACCCATGATACCAAACCGAAGATAAAGAAGAGTAACGCAAGGATAATCATCGATTTTATAGTCGTTTTCTTATCCTGTACAAGTGGAATTTGGTGACTTGTGCTCATATTTTTATTAATTTAAAACAGTAAACTATTTAAAGCTCCATTTCTTATGAAGTAGACAAAATTATCCTTTATTGTTTGGGGGAAATACGTTAAAAGCGTAAATCTAACTTCAAAAAACGTTACATATTGAATTATTAGGCAAATTTATTCTTATATTCTACCGGAGTATAACCTTTATGTTTTTTGAAAATTCGTGAAATGTTTTTACAATCGTTAAATCCCGATTCAAGTGCCATATCATAAAGTGTCCTTTCTGATGATATAAGAAGATCTGCAAAATAATCTATCCTACAGTTTAGAATAAATTGATATATAGTAGTCCCCATCTCCTCTTTAAATTTCACTTCAAGGTTTCTTCGAGAGAGTGGTACAAGTTCTGTGAGTGATTCAATATTTATCTCTTTTGTAAAATTGTCCTCTATATAATTCACTACTTCTGAAATATAATCGTTAGATATATCATACTTCTCAGTTGATTTTCTTAGTTCAATACGAGCAGGTTTAACAATAATATCAAATGGTTCATTTATCTCTTCTTTTAACATACGATCTATCAACCTGCCTGTTTCATAACCACCTTTCTCAACATCTGTAACAATTGAAGAAATTGGAGGGTCAGACAGGTTACATATCAAATCGTCATTATCAACACCCAACAGAGATATTTCCTCAGGAATTTTTATATTATTTATTCTGCAAATCTGAGAAATTC
>DATGMV010000077.1:0-6601 GCA_035307185.1 Fermentimonas sp.
GTTCTGTTTATAGCAGATGAGGTACAAACAGGAATTGCTCGTACAGGCAAAATGCTATGTTGTGAACATGAAGGTGTGAGACCCGATATTGTAATTTTGGGCAAGGCAATTTCGGGAGGCGTTTTACCGGTGTCGGCAGTATTGGCAGATGATGAAATTATGCTTACCATAAAACCGGGGCAGCATGGTTCAACTTTTGGAGGCTTCCCATTAGCATGCAAAGTGGCACAAGCAGCACTTGAAGTTGTGAAAGATGAAAATCTTGCAGAGAGAGCAGAATATTTAGGTAAAATATTTCGCGATAAGATGAGTAAAATTGAGAGTCCTTTTATAAAAACAGTAAGAGGAAAAGGATTACTCAATGCTATTGTTATTGAGCCACATAATGGCAAGGAGGCGTGGGACGTTTGCATGAAGATGGCCGAAAACGGATTGCTGGCAAAGCCAACACATAACCATATTATCAGGTTTGCTCCACCTTTGGTAATTAGTGAAGAGGAGCTTAATCAAGCAATTGACATTATTACCAAGTCTATTAAATCGCTTGAGTAAACATCTCCACACCCCGGTAATGCAATAATATAAAACAACATGCAAACAACATCAAAACTGCTAATGGTTCGTCCTGCGAAGTTCGCTTTTAATGAACAGACTGCGGGGAATAATTATTTTCAGGAAAATTCAAATTTACCATCGGTTGCCGAAGACGCACTTAAGGAGTTTGACTCCTTTGTTAACTTGTTACTGTCAAATGATGTTGATGTTACCGTTGTTCAGGATACACCCGAACCATGGACTCCCGACTCAATTTTCCCTAACAATTGGTTTACATCTCATTTTACCGGTGAATTAGTGCTTTATCCTATGTTTGCAGAAAACAGAAGGTTAGAGAGGAAACCACATATCCTCAATATTCTAAAAAGAGATTTGAATCATAAAAAAGTTATTGATTTAACCCATTGGGAAGAGGAGGGTGAGTTTCTTGAGGGGACCGGAAGTATAATATTAGATAGGAGAAAAAGAGTTGCTTATTGTTGCAGATCGCCACGTTCATCCGAGAAGGTTCTGGCAGACTTTTGCTCGAGAATGAATTATCAGCCAATTGTATTTGATGCTTTGGACAAGGATGGCAATCAGATTTACCACACTAATGTTATGATGGAGATTGGCATGCAGGTGGCAGTTATATGTCTTGAGTCTATTAAAGATGAAAATGAAAGGAAGAGGGTTAAATCTCACCTTTTATCTGCGGGGAAAGTGATAATTGATATCTCTTTAGATCAGGTGGCAAGTTTTGCCGGAAATATGCTCGAAGTTAAAAACAGAAACGGTAATCCACTAATGGTTATGTCTTCGGCGGCGCGAAATGCTCTTACTTTTGAACAGGAAAATATTATTTCAACTTATAATAAAATAATCTCAACAGATTTAAAAACAATAGAGACTAATGGCGGCGGATCGGCACGTTGTATGTTAGCAGAAATATTTTACTAAATATAAGGCAAATACATATATTTTATTTACTTTGCAGTTTCTTAATATTTTTTTAAACCATTTAATCAAAACTAGTATGTCATTTAGAACAGAGCTTAAAGAATTTCTTATGCGCGGCAGCGTGGTTGACATGGCCGTGGGTATAGTAATTGGTGGTGCATTCGGAAAGATTGTTACTTCTTTCGTGAATGACATTCTGATGCCTCCTATTGCGTTGTTGGTTGGAGACAGCAAGTTTACAGAGCTTAATGTGGTGCTTAAACAAGCAATTATGGAAGGGGCTGAAGTTGTTACTCCTGCTATTACCTGGAACTATGGAGCATTTATTCAGGCAGTTGTAGATTTTGCTATTATTGGTACTGCAATCTTTTTTGTAATTAAGGCAATGAATAAAATGAAACGCAAAAAAGAAGAAGCTCCTGCACCGGAAGCTCCACCGGAACCAACTAAGGAAGAAACACTATTGACCGAGATTCGCGATCTTTTAAAAGATAAATAGTGTTCTTGATTAAATTTTGAATTAAATCGTCTTACTTAATTTAGTAGGACGATTTTTTTGAAAACAAGACAATATATATATCATAACGACTTTAATATGTTGGATTCTACGTATATATACATGACTTTTTTCTAACTTTATGGCACATTCTTCATATTAAAATGTATATTTAGAAAAAAGTTTTTGTTTTTCTGTAACCAAAATATAAAAGTTGCAGTCATATTGATGTAAACAAATTTATAACATTAATATTTTAAAATTATGGGTGATTTAATTGGTCTTGTTGCAGTTATTTGTATTTTTGGATTGCCAATAATCGCTGGCATTGTATTGGGAATGAAAGCGATGAAAACAAGAAATGAGGAGCGAATGGGGCTTATCAACCAAGGCATCATACCTCCTGATACTCCAAAGAGGAAAGCAAATCCCAACCGTTTGGTTGCACTAAGAAACGGTGTACTGCTGGTTGCAATTGGAATTGGAATAATCGTTGGATTCCTATGCTCTGAATACTTGGTTATTGGACAAGGCAATGAGTTTTGGATAACAGGTGCAAGTGTAGTGTTCTTTATGGGTGTGGGTTATCTTATATACTTTTGGGTGTCGCAAAAGATGCCGCATACAATACAAAAAGAGGATCTTGATCAGGAATAAACACTGCGATGAACGAGATTCAGCGAGTTCAACAGGTTCTTTCAGGCAACACTTCCGCATTCGCACATTTTGTAGAATCCTATCAGGATATGGCAATAACAATTGCATATAGGATTTGTGGCAATATGCAAGATGCGGAAGATGTGGTGCAGGAAAGCTTTGTAAAGGCATATAAAAATTTACGCAGCTTCAGAGCAGAAAGTAAGTTTTCCACCTGGCTCTATCGCATAGTTTATAACACTGCAGTTACTTCTACGAAGTCGCAAATGTGGCTGACCACCCGGGAGACCACTCTTGAAGATGGACTACAAGTGGGTACAAACAGCTTAGAGAGAGAGTTTGAAGATATTGAACGAGAGGAGATTGTTGCTGACATTATGCAAAGGTTACCAAAAGGTGATGCACTTTTACTTACTCTCTATTACATGGAAGATAATCCGGTTAAAGAGATTGCTAAAATTACCGGTTTAAATGAATCGAACATTAAAGTAAAGCTACACAGAGCAAGGAAACTTTTCGGAGAGATTGCTGTTTCAAATTATGGCCTACAAGTAACAGGATCGTAAAATGATAATAATAATGAAAAAATATACTAATCAAAAAGATGATGAGAGAATTAGTCGACTCATTTCATCAACTAAAATGAAAGCTCCTGAGAATCTCAAGCATCGTATTATGCATCAAATAGAGTATGAGAGTGCTCTATCACCAAAAAAGAACGTTAGAGATAAATCAGCAAATCGCGACAATGCAACTATTCTTAGAGAGTTAGGCTCAATATTCGGCACAATGTATGCAGTTATGGCAGTTATGGCAATAATAGCATATTTTATTGAAGGGTCTAAATTTTACCAATCTATAGAGTTCTGGGGAGCAATTACTTTAGTTGCACTCATATTCAGCTTTTTTTGGCTCTTTTCGAGAATTGATACGCATATAAAAGAAAAGCAGGAAAGAAAAATAGTAAACGATGTTTTATCAAAATCTGATAAAAGAGAGTAATTCAGTATTTGAGAAATATTCAATAAATATTTACTCTTTTAAAAGTTGCGCTTTGGCTTTTTCAAGTGTCTGAGGAGATTCAGCCGGAGGATAGTGCAAGTCTAACGACTTAAATAACTCAAGTATAATATCACCTACAGCTACTCTTGCAAAAAACTTCTTGTCGGCAGGTATTACAAACCAAGGTGCGTAAGGCTTTGATGTTTTCTCCAACATCTCCTCAAATGCACTGCTGTATTTATCCCATTGGGAACGAGCATGAAGGTCGGCCGAACTAAACTTCCAGTTTTTATCAGGTTCTTCTATACGATCGAGAAACCTCTCCTTTTGTTCCTCTTTAGAGACATTTAGAAAAAACTTAAGTATTCTCATTCCATTTTGGTATAGATGCCTCTCTATTGAGTTTATGCTTTCATACCTGTTATCCCAAAACTCCTGATCTATTTTATCGACCGATCCATAACCGGGAATTCTTTCGTTGAGTATCCATTGAGGATTAACCTTTGTTGCTAAAACGTTTTCGTAGTGAGAACGATTAAAAATCTCTATCATCCCTCGTTGTGGCAGTGCTAAGTAATGCCTCCAGAAATAATCGTGCTCCAACTCGTTTTTAGTTGGTGTTTTAAAACTATGAACCCTACATCCTTGAGGATTTATCCCTGACATTACATGTCGTATGACTCCGTCCTTGCCTGCGGCATCACGTGCCTGGAGTATAATCAATAACGAGTACCTGTCGTCGGCATAAAACATCTCTTGAAATTTCTTAAGCTCTTTAATATTTTGCTTAATTTCTTTCTTGGCTGTTTCCTTTGTAAAACCACCACTTTCGAGTGTAGGGAAATCGTTTAAATTTACTTTCCCTCCTTCTTTAACTCTAAATCTATTGTAATCGAAGTTCATATTATTGGCTATTTGGTTAGACAAAAAAATGCATTATGCTCTCGATAATTCTCTTATACCCCAAAGTTACTGCCTACTCCATGAAGCAGTCCATCATACCTCTTATCATCTAAAATGATTTTTAATCCCTCAAGAAAAATATCATTCTCTTCATTTATCACTCTAAAGAATGCAGACGAGTCGTACAAGTCCCTTGCTATCAATGCCTTCAACTGTACAGCTATTAAATCTCGTGATAGATTATATTCCTCTTCGTTCCACTCTAATTCAACTTCTTTTGCAATATATTTTAGCTTCTCTTCCAAACTATCTGTCACTTGGAAGCCCTTCATGAATGAGTTAATATCGGGATATATATCTAAAAGTTCTTTGCGCTTATTATCAACCTCTGCGATAGCAGTTCGATTTATTACCCCTCTCGCGTTGAGAATGGCATGAAACATAGTTCCGGAGGTAGTATCAATTGGAACAAAATAGTCGGGCATGATCCCACCTCCTCCAAATACTGTTCGGCCGTTTACAAGAGTTTGAAATTTTAGCGAATCAGGCAGGTGAATGCTGTCTGCTTCAAAGAGTTCGCCACTGTTATATCTGTTAATAAAATCCTGATTATATGCATCTACTTCACCACCCTCATAAGGTTTTTGGATGCTTCTTCCCGAAGGGGTATAATAACGTGCAACCGTTAGTCTAATCATAGTGCCATCGGGAAGTGGTAGCTGACGTTGAACAAGTCCTTTGCCAAAAGATCTGCGACCAACAATAACTCCTCTGTCCCAGTCTTGAACAGCACCTGCAAGAATTTCACTTGCAGAAGCCGACGCTCCGTTTATAAGTACTACTAATTTACCACCATGCAGCTCGTCTTTGCCGGTTGCATTCATTGTAAATCTAGGTTGATTTTTTCCTTCGGTATAAACTATAACTTTTCCATCACCCAGAAACTCATCTGCGATTTCATTTGCAGTTTGAAGTATACCTCCTCCATTATCTGTAAGATCGAGCAAAAGATGCTTCATCCCCTGTTTTCTAAGAGATTCTTCTGCATCCTTAAACTCTTTGGCGGAACTGATTCCGAATCGGCTCAAACGTATATAACCAACATCTGAAGTAATCATATAAGATGCATCTATGCTGGTAATTGGTATCTTATCTCTTACAATCCTAAACTCAATCAGGTCAGGCACTCCACGTCGTAACACTTTTACGTTTACAGTAGTACCTTTTGGTCCCCGCAACATTTTAATCACATCCTGATTATTTATATCAACACCTGCAATTAATTTGTTGTCTACAAAAATAATTTTGTCACCCGGTAGTATTCCAACCTTTTGAGATGGACCACCGGCAATAACCTCCATAACATAGAGAGTGTCGGTAAGCATATTAAACGATATGCCAATTCCGTCAAAATTGCCTTGAAGTGGTTCGTTCATAGCTTTAACCTCCTCTTCATTTAAATAAGTGGAGTGCGGATCAAGCTCACTCAGCATAGCTCTAATAGCAGCTTCTGTTAATTCTTTCGAGTTCGTATCATCTACATACAATCCATTTATAAGTTGGAGTGTACGCTCGAATTTCAATCCTTCGGGGCTGGGTCTAAATTGCGCAAAAGCGCTTCCTGAAAACAGGATAGCGCTTAGCATTAATACAACTATTTTATTAAGCATTATTTCTTTTAGAGTTTAATTATTACTCATTTTGGGAGTTTTAAACCTTGTGGAATAAAACTGCTCACATCATGTCCATATCTAAGCAACTCTCTTACGTGAGAAGAGCTTACATGTGTTAGTGCTGGTTCTGTGAATAATACAAACGTTTCTATTCCCGAAATAGTTCGGTTCATATCAGCTATTGTTTTCTCATATTCAAAATCTATAACCGAACGTATACCACGGAGTATGTAGAGGGCACCTTTTTCTTTGGCAAAATCGATAGTTAAGCTGTTATAACTCTCAACTTTAACCCTCGGTTCATCTTTGTATAATTCCGATATGGTTTCCAAACGCTGGTCTAATGTAAAATAAGATCTTTTGGCATCATTAACTC